>JAEWKX010000003.1 GCA_023393575.1 Pseudomonadota bacterium | reverse complement strand
CTCAATATCCGTCCGCTGGTTCTCGGCATTGAGGATGACGACGCGCACGTCCTCAGCCACCAGCCGGCGGTGCTCCTTGTAGAGAAGGTCTGGCACGATCAGCGACGCCGCCAGCATGCGGGTCTTCAGATCAGTGATCCGCGAGGTCTCGTAGGAGTTGAGGCTCCGCTTCACGTCCACGACATGTGCGACGCGCGTGCGGCTGTTCAGGACGATGAGGTCGGGCGTGTAGCTCTTCCGTCCACTGCAGTCGACGTCGAGCGTCAGCGACCGGTATTGTGCGGGACGGTTCATCTCCACCAGCTCGACGGCCGCCTTGCTCACCGGCAACCGGATATTCTGCGTCAGCACCACGAGGTCGGGGTTGAACCCAGCGAGCATGGCAATGCCGCGCTCGAGCAGCCGTCCCTCATGCGATGGAACGGATCGGACGATCGTCCCGATGGTATCGAGGCTGGTGTTCAGCCCAGTCGCGATCGCGTTGACCGAGAATGCGGCATGTGCGAGCTCCTCGACGAGGGCATCGAAGCGAGGCCGCACCTCATCAGTGTCAATGCGGTATGAATAGGTGGACGTGTCTGCCTGCGGCAGATTGGTGACGGTCATCTGTGTCTCCTGGATATGTTCGAAGCCGACAGCCACGCAGGACGAGCGCCATCATCGATGCGGAAATTATTTCCGCATCCGGCACACTGAGACGGCGGTGTCGGAAGGTCGGGTTCTGGGCGCTACCGGCGGATCGGACGATCCGAGTGGTAACGGATGCCGCAGCTCGCATAGGAGCAATCGGCTGTCCGCGATGGGCGAGACGGCTGCGCAGGAACAACGGTTTCAACAGGAGATGGAGGAGGCATGGCTTCCCCGATGCGCGGGGAGAGGTTAAGGGTCGACATAGCCCAAGGCCTTTCATGAGAAGGTTGCGGGTCAGGCCCTCGTCAGTGTTGGTAGCACCGGCGGGGGCTGCTAAGTGTCTGCTGCGACTTCAGTTTCAGCTGACGAATGCTACCTAGTCCGGAACAGCGCCTGCAGCAAGTCGACAGAACACACCCGGAACGGAAGAGCCCGCGTATGGTTAACGGGGCACGCGGTGGCAGGAGAACAGAGAGCCCCGCCGTGGCGGGGCTCTGGTGGATCATCGTTGAGCCTAAGCTGCGCGCCGCTTGGCCGGCTTGCGATCGAGGAACACGGCCTTCCTGAGCCGCTCCCGCTTTTCCGGCCGGGCCACCTTGAGTGCTCGGTCCACCATTGCCGCGACCGACTCTGGTATATCCCGGTAGGGGACCAGCTCCTCTTCTGGCTGACTGACGTCTTCAGCTGTTGCCTGCTCTGATTCCTCCCCGTCGTCTTCTTTCTCCAGGCTCTCGCCGTGGACGACGAAGCGCAGTAGCGGGATGACCTCGTCCTGGAGCCATCCGGGGAATTCTTCGCGACCGGGCCAATTCTCGGTACCGCCCATCTGGTGCAGCAGTGTCTGGACCCGGGCCCAGGGTGTCTCTTGCGGCAACTTCGCCGGGAGCCAGTTCACACTTTCTACCGTGGCCGGCCGGAGTGGTGCGGCGATCGAGTTGAACAAGTCGTGCGCGTGGCGGCAGTCGTACATGACCGCCTCCTGCAGAGCGCCCTTCCTAACCGCCCTGCCCGTTGCGAGCGGCTCCAGTGCCTTCTCGACGCGAGCAAGCACCCGGGTCGTCAGCTCGTTGAAGCGCGCGATGTCGGTCTTCAACTTGACGTCGGCAGCCTGACGCAAGCCGGCGAGCCCGCCGACGGTCAGCCCTCCCTCGGCCTTCTTGGGCGGTACGTACCCGATCATCTGCCGGACCTTGGCAACGGTCGGCTTCTCGCCGTTCTCGAATGCGGCCAGGACGTTCTCGATATCCTTGTCCTTCGCTCCGGCCATCGCGAACAGCACGGTCGGCGGAATGGCGGCCGCTTCGATGCGCTCATGATAGAAGTCCAGTTGTCGAAAGACTGCGATGTAGTTCCGCGCAGACCGGAGCGTGAAGCCGCATGTACTCTTCACCCAGGCAGCGAAGGCCTTATCGGGCAGTATGTCCTTCGCGCGGCTGAGTAGTTGACCGAGCTGTCTCGTCTGTGCCGCCGATCGCCGACCGATCGCGCCGAGCTCAACCCTGATCGTTGCCAGCTCCTCTGCCGCTTCAGGCGTCAGGTTCCCCTCTCGCTCCTCGGCCCCGGCCTTGGCCCGTGCGATCGCTTCCCTCTTCTTATGCGTGTATCTCGTCATGTCCCTGTCTCCGTTGATCACCGGTCGTTATCAGCGACCGTGAGATAATGATGACATGGATTTCAGAAAGGCGTTACAACCGACTTCCGTCAAAGTATTGAAATCAAACATATATATGTCATTTCGCTGATCTCCGACCAGAAAAAGATAAACAAAATCAGGCATCAGAAAAAATTTCGGCCAGCTGCATTTTATTATTCTCTAATGTATCTTTAGGTTGTGGCTTTGCTGACGAGAGTGGCCCTATAGCGGCCACCCGACCACTCTTCTGGTGCGCCGGGTCGTGATCGCGATCTGACGGTAGGAAGCCTCTTTTTGAAGCGAAAACCACTGCAGGCTACCCAACTGACGCGCAGTTCCCAAAACGGGCCAACCTCACTTCTTGGCTTCGGCCTTGTGCTTGGCGTTAGGCTTGCGGCCGCGCGTGCGCTCCGCGGCATAAAGCTTGTTGAAGTCCAGACCGTGAAACATCGACAGATCGATCTCCGGGTTCAGGGGCAGGTTGGCAAGCATTCGTGCCTGCTTTTCGGTGAGGGTCTTGAAGCCATACTTGTCATGCTCGTCATCGCCAATCTCGTGGCCGACCTGAAGCTGTCTGTCGCGTTTTTCAACCTTCTGATCGCGGCTTTCGGAGATGTAGGCACCTCTGAGGGAGTGGAAGACCTCTCCCTTGCCCTGTTTGACGCCCGCGCGTTTCATGAGGCGGCCCATATAGGATGTCGCACTCCTGCTGGGATCGGCAAGCCGGATCAGCTCGGGGAACAGGAACTCATCTCCTTTAGACTGAGCCCATTCGACGAATCCGATTTCGACAAGGAATCGATGCAGGACGAAGAAGGATGTACTCGCCGGGGTCTTCACCGGCACACGTTTCCATCGCCCATCTATCAGCACGATTCCGGAGGTTTGTGCGATCCAAACGCCTTGGAACTTCTCCCGGAAATCACTGCCGCACAGGTGGATCAGAAGGCCAAGCCGTCTCCCGGTCAGGAGGGAGAGTAGCGGTAGCATGACTTCATCCAGGAACTCGGAGGCGGCTCCGACCGCGAGAAGCCGCTCGGTCTTTTTGTAGCTCAAGGGCTCAGTCGCAACGGATGTCCGCGCCGTCTCGGGGTATTTGAGTGTTGCACCCGCGAATGGCGACTTGTAGTCATACGCGGTCATACCGGAATGGACCGCCGCTTTTACCACCGCGATATATCCTTCCCGAAGTGTCTTTTCCGCCAGCCGCTCCGCATCTGTCTGCGACGTAAACTCGATGATCTGCCGTGCGGTCAGGTTGGCCGGTTGATCCTTCTTGTGTTTTGGCCAGTCGCCCATCAGATAGATAAACGCCTGCAGATCGGTGCCGGTATAGGTGTCGACGGGGTGATCGCCGATCAACTCGGCGAACAGGTTCAACCGGATTTCAGCGGTGTCGATGTCTCGGTTGCCGTCTGACTTGGACGCTCTTCGATCGGCTAGGTATTCACTGGCGACCACGCTGAAGAGCGGCTTGTTCGATGGCGGCCGATCAACATATCGCCGATCGAGTTTGGACGCGGGGGTCCCGGTAGAGGTGATAAGCCGAGTAGCGGAGATGGGCTTGCCCGTCGGGACGGCGACGGCAGGCATGGCAGGAGGAGCGGCAGCAGGTGCTTGCCCGGCACCAGATGCTTGAACCCTAGCCGCAGTCGCAGCGACCTCGGTCGCCGCCCCTGCCTCAGCGGCAAGAATCGTAGAGTCGGACCCAATAGTCTTCACTTCAGACCCAGTTACATCCGGCACGCGAGCGGATGCATAAAGCTGATCCGGGAGGCTCACCGGACCCGTCGCAACATCGAACTTGGCCAAGTGGCTGGCGACAAGGGTTTCCGCATTGTCGGCAATGAGATCGTTGTAAGGTTCGCCCGCCTGTTTAGCTGAGACCTCCCTGCCGATCTTGACCAGCCCCCGCATCAGCTCGTGTCCTCTCGCCTCTTCAGGGGTCGGCTCACGCGGCGGAGAGCGGAGGTCGTAAAGCCCGGCCTTCAGGAACATGCTGATCAGCTCCGACGGCCAATCGTCTCCGGCGGAACTGTCATTACCAAGCCCAAGCAGATTGAATACATCCAATGCCTCATCTTCTGTCATGCGCTTCTCGATCTCCCTAAAGCATTGGCGTGCCAGTGCTGCTAGCGCATCTGCCGTCTCCCTCGCATCCTTGTGCGCCAGCGGGCCAAGGCTGATGCGGACGAGCGTTGACCTGCCCCTCGAACTGAGCCGTTTCGGTATCCTGATCTGAAAGAGGTAGATGTTCCCGCTTCTGACCAGATAGAGGCCTGAGGATCGCTGTTTGCGGTTGCGATTCCCTTTCGATGCGGAAATTATTTCCCGGTCAGCCGCTGATACATGAAGCGATACAATCCGCGATACATTGTCGTTCTTTGCCATGACGAAACGCCCTTTTTGGGGGGCCGTCTGCGGCGAAACCTAAAGGAAAGACAATGACTTATCGGAAATTGGCGAAGAGGGGAACATCCAATGGCGGAGAGGATGGGATTCGAACCCACGATACGCTTTTGACGTATACTCCCTTAGCAGGGGAGCGCCTTCGACCACTCGGCCACCTCTCCGGTGCGGCCTGATTATTGCGGATGCCGGGGGATTGCAAGGTCTTTTCGAGGCCGCGGCGGAATTGCCTGCAGGAGGAGCGTCGACGGCCGGCCGCCTCCCCTCAATATCCCGAACGCCCGCCGGAACCCGGGGTGCCGCGGCCGTAGCGGGCGGCAAGCAAGCGCAGGGCGCCTGCGAACTCGGCCACGTCCGAGCCGACGGCGACGAAGCGGGCGCCGAGGTCGATGTAGCGCAGGTTGAGCGTCTCGTTGAATGTCAGGATGCCGGCAGCCTTGCCGGCCGCCGTGATCGTACCGATCGCTTTCTCGATCACCTCCTGGACTTCCGGCGCCTCGATGCGACCGATATAACCCTTGTCGGCGGAGAGATCGGCCGGGCCGATGAAGATGCCGTCGATGCCGTCCACCGCGGCAATGTTTTCCAGATCGGCAATCGCCGCTCGCGTCTCCGCCTGTACGAGCAGGCAGATCTCGTCGGCAGCCGTGTCGGCATAGTCAGGGATGGTATTGAAGGCCGAGGCGCGGGCGACGGCAGCACCGACGCCGCGTATACCATGCGGCGGATAGCGTACGGCACGAACCAGCTGGCGCGCCTGTTCCGCCGAATCGACCATCGGCACCAGCAGGGTCCGGGCGCCCACGTCGAGCAACTGCTTGATCATCCATGTCTCGCCCATCGGCGGGCGGACGACCGCCTCGGCCGGCGACGCCGACAGCGCCTGCAACTGCGCCATGATGCTGCGCAGGTCGTTCGGTCCGTGTTCGCCGTCGATGACCAGCCAATCGTAGCCGGCCGTGCCGGCGAGCTCCGCAAGAAGCGGCTCGCCGGTGTTGAGCCAGAGGCCGATCTGCGGCTTGCCGCCCGCACGAAGCGCGGCCTTGAAATGGTTTTTGGGTGCTGGCATTGCCTATGTCCTAGGAGAGAAGTTGCTTCAGGTCGGCAGCCGGATCCGCGAGGATGGCACGGTCCGGTTCGAGACCCATGTCGAGCAGTTTCTTGCCCGTCACATAGGCCTTGGCATCGTTGACCGCATCCACGGCAACGAAGCTGCCGTCGCGGAAATACCAGATGGAGACGCTGCCTTCGCGCATGCCCGGACGCACCAGGGTTTCGTCATAACCCAGGTTGAAGCCGGCGATCTGCAGCTTGAGGTCGTACTGGTCCGACCAGAACCACGGCTTCGGGTCGTAGGGGGTGCTACCGCCTGCCAGGACGGCAGCGACGGCCTCGGCCTGGTCGATGGCGTTCTGCACCGATTCGAGACGGATACGGGCGTCCTTCCATGGCAGGAGCGTGCAGTCGCCGGCAGCGTAGATCGACGGATCCGACGTGCGCCCGAAGGCATCGACGAGGATGCCGTTGCCGACATCCAGGCCGCACTCCCGGGCCAGACGATCGTTCGGCGTCACCCCAATGCCGATGATGGCGAAATCTACGTCGATCACGCTACCATCGGAGAGCTCGGCGCCGCAGACACGTCCATCCCGCCCGATCAGGCGCGTGAGGCCGGTGCGCTCGCGAATCGCCACGCCGTGCTGGAGGTGAACGGTTCGGATAATGTCGGCCGTCTGCGCCGACGCGACGCGCGCCAGGATACGGTCGGTCATTTCGATCAGCGTCACCTCCACGCCGAGGTGCCTTGCGACCGCCGCCGCCTCCAGGCCGATATAGCCGCCGCCGATGACCAGGAGGCGTCGACCGGGCCGCATCTCGGCGGCCAGCTTGTCCGCGTCGCGCTTGTCGCGCATGAGGTGGACGCCCTGAAGCTCGCCGCCGACCGACGCGGGGAGCGTGCGCGGAGAAGCCCCGGTCGCCAGCACGAGCGTGCCGTAGTCCAGCGAGGTGCCGTCCTGCAGGACGATACGCCTGGATCCACGGTCGATCTGCTCGGCATAGGTGGAGAGCCTGACCTCCACCCCGTTCTCCGCGTACCAGTTCTCGGGCCGGAAGGTCAGCCGGTCGAAGTCCATCTCCCCCAGCAGGTATTTCTTCGACAAGGGCGGCCTTTGATAGGGAAGCACATCCTCGGCACCGACCAGAGTGACGGGACGGCCGTCCTGGAGGGCCCGCAGCTTCGCCGCCAGTGCAAACCCCGCCTGCCCCGCCCCAACGATAACCAGTCCGTCCGTCAAACGACCGCCCTTTTTTTTTGCCGACGCCGATCTTTCCGAACGGCAGGGGTAGCCGCGACCCGCCACGACGTCAACCAGCCGGCCAGCCCTGGCATCGCGAGGAACGGTGATCTGCCTTGCGGCCATTTACCCATACCTGCGCAATTGGGGGAATGTCGTTCAGGATGTGTTAGGCGAAGCACGCTAGAATTGTGCCGTGAGGAGACAGAAGGAGGGTGTCATCCCCTTGAACATGGACCGCGACCCCAAACAGAACATTCCCCGCGATCAGGTCTTCGAGAAGTTCACCATCGATCGCCCGGGCAAGATCATCTTTGTCGGCCGTCACCTCAGCACAAAGACGTATCTGCGCTGCCTGATCCGCACCATCTCGCTCTACGGCGCGGAACTGGAAGTAAGCCCCCATGTGCCGGTCCCAAGCAATTTCTTCCTGGAGATCCTCGGAATCCATGACGACATCGGCTGCACGCTGATCCGCCGGGAGGCGGAGAAGGTGACCGTGGGCTTCAACATGCTGATCGACCCGGAATTCCTGCATCACGTCATCCGTCTCGGCTTCGAGACCAATTGAGGCGGACCGAGCGTGCACAGGCACGCGATCAGCCGGATGTCCCTGGGCGACGCCCGGGCCGACCTGGAGCGGGAGCGACCGGTCATCGAGGATCTGTCCTACGTCCTGTGGATCGTCGCCCATGACGATGACCGGCACCGGCCGGAAATGCGGCTGGTCATGGACAGGCTCGCCGCGCTGCTCAAGCGGCTGGCTCCTCGCCTGGCCGGGAGAACCGACTGAGGCTTCGCGGGACTTGCGTGCGGGGAAAGCGGCCCTATGGTGAGCCGATTCCACCAGCAGGTCCGTCAACATGTCCGCATTTTCCCGTTTCACCCCACTGATCCAGTCGCTGCCCGCCTCGGTGCCGTTCGTTGGGCCGGAAGCGATCGAGCGCAACCGCGGCCTTGGGGTCAAGGCACGCATCGGCGCCAATGAAAACGGTTTCGGTCCCGCTCCGTCGGTGCTTCGGGCCGTCGCCGAGGCGGCGCCGGAGACCTGGAAATACAACGATCCGGAGAAGCATGCTCTGAAGCAGGCGCTCGCCGCGCAGCTCGGTTGCCGGCCGGGCAACCTCGCCATCGGCGAAGGAATCGATTCCCTGCTCGGCCAGATCGTGCGGCTGGTCATCGATCCGGGGCTGCCCGTGGTGACCTCCCTCGGCGCCTATCCGACCTTCAACTTCCATGTGAACGGTTTCGGCGGCCGGCTCGTCACCGTCCCCTATGCGGACGACCGGGAAGATCTGGACGGTCTTCTGGCCGCCGTACGCCGGGAAAACCCGCCGCTCGTCTATTTCGCCAATCCCGATAATCCCATGGGTAGCTGGTGGGATGCGGACAGTATCGTCGCTTTTGCGCGGGCCCTGCCGGAAACCACGCTGCTGATCCTGGACGAAGCCTATTGTGAAACGGCACCGGAAGGCTCGATACCCCCGGTGGGCGTCCTGATCGACCAGCCGAACGTCATCCGCACCCGTACCTTCTCGAAGGCCTATGGCCTCGCGGGCGCCCGCATCGGCTATGCGATCTCCACCCCGGGCACGGCCGCGGCATTCGACAAGATCCGCAACCACTTCGGAATGGCGCGGATCAGTACGGCTGCAGCGCTGGCTGCCCTGGAAGACCAGGCCTATCTGCAGGACGTGCTGGACAACATCAGGCTGTCCCGGGAGCGCATCGGCGGAATCGCCCGCGCCAGCGGCCTGTCGCCGCTCCCTTCTGCCACCAATTTCGTCGCCATCGACTGCGGTCGCGACGGCGCCTATTCCAAGGCCATCGTCGATGGCCTGATGGAGCACGGCGTGTTCATCCGCATGCCGGGTGTCGCGCCTCTCAACCGGTGTATCCGCGTCAGCACCGGGCCCGAGGCCGACATGCTCCTGCTGGAACAGGCGCTGCCTCAGGTCCTGAAGGCGCTCTGACGGCCGGCGGCAGCAGTCGCGGCCGGCTCAGTGCATCGTCATCCATTCGCGCGCTGCGCGAAGAGCCGTCGCCAGTTCCACCTTGCTCATCGTCTGGGCAAGATCGGCGCGGAGTTCCGCAGCCCGGTCCGAGCCCTTGATGGCCGCGATGTTCAGCCACTTGTGAGCCGATATGAGATCGACGGCGCAGCCGCGGCCGGTCGCATACATGAGGCCCATCTCGCAGAAGGTATCGGCGCGGGTTTCGCCACCCATCGTGGCGTATTCGGAATGCTGCATTTCAAAGCGTGCCATCGTCTCTGTCCCTGTTCGAAGCCTGTTGCTTTGGCATGTCCCTGTCTTTTCACCCCCTTTTCGGGAACCTTCCGAAGCGCCGTCTCACGCGGCTGTTTTCTCCGTCGGGCCGGCGGTTTTTCCCGCTCGGTTGTTGAGGATGACTATGCGGCAGATCTTCCAACAGTCGGCTAAAAGGCATGATTAATTGTGAGAAAACAAAATACAAATGCTTGGTAAAATTGGGTTTTCGTTAAACATCGGATCGCCTGCGCCGCCGGACATTTCCGAAAATTTTTACGAAAACTTCAGATCCGCGTTTAAACGCTTCCCTAACCATCCGACGACTGTCGGCGGGCGGCCCCGACCGCCGATGACGTCCGCACCCGCGGAAAATTCCGTTTCGCCATGCCGATCTCCGTTTACCTTTACGTGCGCGTAAGCTAGTCTTCGGATCCTGCCTTCCGGGCAGGTTGGAGGAACCGGTCCCCCGGGTTGCGGGACCGCAGGGATGGAGAAGACTGATGATGCGTCATGTAGTGATGGCAACCGCTTTCGTGGCGGTGGCCGGACTTGCCCAGGCGGCGGAGCCTCTGGAAGGCAACTGGAAGACCGCAAGCGGCGAAACCGCGGCGATCAGCAAATGCGGCAGTGCCTATTGCGTCACGCTGAAGACCGGCAAGCACGCCGGAAAGCAGATCGGCAAGCTCGCCGGAACCGGCGGCAGCTATACGGGGGAGATCACCGATCCGGCGGCCGACAAGACCTATAGCGGCTCCGGCACCGTCAACGGCAATTCATTGAAGATGAAGGGCTGCGTCATGAAGATCTTGTGCAAGACGCAGACCTGGACGAGGCTCTGACGGCAGGCGACCGACAGCGCCGCGTCGTTCGCGGCGCCTGTTTCGCTGCCGATACTTTCCTGTCCCGGCTGCGTCAACACGGTTCCCGTCGTCCGTATCTATAGCCTCCCGCACCTGTAAAAGATTTGTGAAGGCTCTTGAATCGTGTCCGTTCCGCGAGTGGCCTCGGGAACGCCATACTCCCGAAGCGGGCGCAGCCATCTTCGCCACCATCGGTAACATGTCGAATATCTGATATATAAACCAAGGAAATATCTTGGTTTTCGTTGTCAGCCAACGTACCCCTCCCGGATGTGCGGCCCACCCCACCCGCCGGAGATTTTCGGTTTCTCGCTCCTGAGTTGCGAACCCCGAACCTGAGTCCGATTGTCAACGATGCATTGACAGCGGATTCCATTTTCTGGTCTTCCGAACCGATCGTTTCGATCCGATATGTCAGCCAGGCAAGCAGTACTGCTTCGCTCACGCTTACAAGGAATTCGAAATGACCAAGCCTCTCTCACCCGTCATCGCCGCCATAATCGTTTCGGCAGCCTTTGGCGGCACGGCGCTCGCCTCCGGTGACTATTCTTACCAGGGCGCCTATCCCGAAGCCGTGGCCGTAGACACCTTCCAGACCAGCAGCATCCGCGGCGCTTCGGACCTCGCAGGGGAGAGCAAAGCCGTCCAGGTGGCGGCCGAGCCCGTCGACCACGGCGACTACTACGAGGGTGCAAACCGCCCGAACTGAGCCGCACGGCAGCTCATTCAAGATCCCGGCTCCGCCGTGCCAAGGTCGCAAACTTTCCGGCACGGTAGCCCCAACCAAGAAGGAAATATGAACATGACCAAGTCTCTCATCACCACCATCGCCGCAGCCCTGATCGCTTCCGCCACCTTCGGCGGTGCCGCACTCGCCGCCGGCGATTATTACGAAGGCATCTCCAAGGACGCCGCTTCCAGCCGCATCGACCGCGTCCAGACCGG
>JAEWKX010000252.1 GCA_023393575.1 Pseudomonadota bacterium | reverse complement strand
AACGTCGCCTTCGCCGCCCCGTCATCCCCCAGGGGAAGAGGATCGAGGCCCAACTGGCCGAGAACGACTCCCGTCTCCCCGTTCTCGATGCTCGCTGACAGCGACAGTTCATTGTCACGGGTAAGGTCGAGCACCGTCGGCAGCGTGAGCTCGGCGTTCACGGTGCTTCCGTTGCTGCTTCCGTGGAGTTTAGCGCGCACGCCCCCCACGTCCCCGCCGATGTCGAGCTCGGCAGTCAAAGCCGTCCCGCCAAACCAGCGGGCGTTCTCTTGCAACTGCTCGAGCAGCGGATGTGCCGGGAGGCGCTCTCGCAGCACGGCGATCACGCCGGACGGATCATCCGCGCGGAAGGTCGCCGTTCCGCTTCCGGTGTAGTCGAGCAACGAGCCTGCCAGCCTGCCGCTGGCCTCGACCTGTGCCCCTGCAAGGTCGCCGATCTTCAGTCGTTGCAGCGACAGCGCTCCCTCGGAAAGGGTGAAGACCGTCTCGACCTTGTCGGCGGCCACGCCGAACGCCGTAAACCGTTCCGCCTTCAGGCTGGCGGCGACCGCATGATCCAGCACATCCTCGCCGGCGTCATTTCCGGTGATCAGCGAACCCAGCGCCCGCATGGCATCGAGATCGATCTCGTCGCCCGCAAGGTCGAGGGTGAGCGACGGCACCGCTTCGGCAGGAGCATGGCGCTCCACCTTCCCTCGAAGCGTCGCGGGGCCGATCGCAAGCTCGAGATCATCGAAGCGCTGCAATTGCCGGGTCAGGTTCACGCGGGCCGAAAATCCCGCCGTCTTCAGCTGCCGGATCGCCGGATCGACCGAGCCCGCAAGCCAGTCGGCCAGCCCCGACGGCTGGTTCGACGCAACGAGCATCTCGCCGGCGAAGGAAGCCTGATCTGCGAGCGTCAGCGCGCCCTTGGCCTCCACCTGGGTGCGGCCGGGAAAGGTTGCTGCGAAGCTGTCCACCGTCCAGCCGGTGCCGGCCGGACGGACGTCGATGCGGATGTCGCGGACGGTCGTGTCGTTGGCGACGACCGCAGGCAGGCTGAAGCTTGCCCGCCCGGGCACCTGCGGAATGGGAATCTGCGCGGCAACGTCGATCACCGCCTGGATGCGGCGCTGTGCCGAGACGGCCGCATCGCGGCCGGTCTTGGCGCGTTCCCCCTGGCCCAAGCGGTTGACATCGATCTGCTGTCCCTCCGCCGTCAGCAGGAATTCCGGCTGCTCGCCGGTGTCGAGCGTTGCCTCGCCCGTCACGACATAGGGATCGCTCGGGGAACCGACTTCGAGCCGGTAGTCGGGTATCCTGATGCGCTCGTTGGTGAGTTCGAAATCACCTTTGAGGCGCGGCCCCGGCGGTGGTGCTTCGACCGGCTCGCTCTCGTCCTCCTCCTGCAGGATGTCCAGGACAAACCGGCCATTGAAAGCGGGGCGGCCGTCGGCCAGCAGCAGTCCGCCATCCAGATCGAGTGCAACGGGAGCAACATCGGGCAGCAGCCGCAGCCGCATCGGCATCCGTTGCCCCGTCTCCTCGCCCTCGCCGGTCGTGAGGCTGAAGGCCGCCTCCTGTCCGTCGAGCGACGCATGCCCCTCCCCGCGCCACGGTCCCGCTAGCGAGGCGGCCGACAGATCGGCGTTGAGTTTGGTGAGCCGTCGCGTGCTACCGCTCTGCTCGTCGATCAAGTCGATCGAGCCGTCGGTGATATGGATGTCCTCGAGCACCACGGTCCGCAGCGGAATGTCGGCGCGGCTGCCGCGCATCCAGTCTAGCGTCCCGTCGCCGAGGATCCGCACGCGAGCCCGCGGCTCCTCGATCCGCACATCGAAGATGCGAGCCTCGCCCGACAGGAACGGGGCAAGTTCCATGTCCATCGAGAAGCGGGCTGCATGCAGTTGCGGCAGACCGTCACGATCCTGCCCGACCCGTACGTCGTGCAGGGTGACCGACGGAAACGGCAGGATGCGTGCATCGACTGCCCCGTGCACCACCACCTTCTTGCCGAGAATGCGGCTAGCCCTCTCCTCGAACTCGACACGGAAATCCGTCCAATCGACGAAGTATGGCGCGAACAGCGCGGCGAACAGGGCCACCACCAGAATACCGCCAAACGTCAGCAGGATGCGTCCGAGCACCGAGCGAGTCTCCTTGCCTTTACGGAAAGACTAGTCCCACCCGACACCCAGGCAAGTCAAGCATGACGGCTATGCCCGGTATCAGACGTCCAGCGGAAAAATCTTGCCGGGATTGAAGATATTGTCCGGATCGAGGGACTTCTTGATCGACCGCATCAGATCGACCGTGCCGCCAAGTTCCTGTTCGAGGAAGCTCATCTTGCCCTGCCCGATGCCGTGTTCGCCGGTGCAGGTACCTCCCATGTCGAGAGCCCGGGCATTGAGGCGGGCGACGAAGGCTTCCGCCCGCGCCACGTCGGAAGGGTTCTTGTCGTCGAACAGGATCAGCACATGGAAATTTCCGTCGCCGGCATGACCAACGATCGGCGCCAGGAAGCCATGCTCGAGAATATCCGCCTGGGTCTCCACGACGCAGTCCGCAAGCCGCGAGATCGGCACGCAGACATCCGTCGACAGGCCATTGAGATGCGGGGCAAGCGCGCGCGACGCCCAGTAGGCGTTGTGGCGCGCCTTCCAGAGCCGGTTCCGCTCCTCGATGTCTTGCGTAAAGCTGAAGCTGTCGCCGCCGCACTCCGCCGCGATCTCCGAGAATTGCGCCGACTGCAGCGCAACCGTCTCCTCCGTCCCGTGGAATTCCAGAAACAGCGTCGGCTTCTCTGCGTAGGAGAGGCCGGAATAGCTGTTGCAGGCGCGCATCTGCATCTCGTCCAGAAGCTCGATGCGTGCCACCGGAATACCCATCTGGATGGTCATGATGACCGCGTCGCAGGCCGCCTTGACCGACGGGAAAGCACAGACCCCGCCACCGATCTTTTCCGGGATTCCTTGCAGGCGGAGGGTAATCGAAGTGATGACGCCGAGCGTGCCCTCAGCCCCGACGAAGAGCCGTGTCAGGTCGTAGCCTGCCGACGACTTGCGCGCCCGCTGCGCCGTGCGGATCTCCTCGCCGCTCGCCGTCACCACGGTCAGCGACAGCACGGCGTCCTTCATGGTGCCGTAGCGCACGGCATTGGTGCCGGAGGCACGGGTCGACGCCATGCCGCCTATCGAGGCATTGGCGCCGGGGTCGATCGGAAAGAACAGGCCTGTCGCCCGCAATTCAGTATTGAGCTGTTCCCGCGTCACGCCGGGCTCCACCACCACGTCCAGATCCTCGGCATTGACCTGAAGAACCCGGTTCATCCTGGAGAAATCGATGGAGATCCCGCCGTTCGGCGCGTTGATATGGCCCTCCAGCGAAGAGCCTGTGCCGAATGGGATCATCGGCACCCGATGGGCGGCGCAGACCCGCACCACGCTCTTCACATCCTCGGCGCTTTCCACGAAGACGACACCGTCCGGGAGTTGGGCCGGCAGGTAGCTGGTGGTATGGGCATGCTGTTCGCGAAAGACCTGTCCGGTCTGGAAGCGATCGCCGAACTGCTGCTTGAGCAGGCCAAGCACGGTCGCGATCCCTCCTTCGTTCCGGAACCCCGGCTTCACGTCCTTCACCGCCATGCTGATCTCTCCCGCAAATGTCATCCACGGGTTAGGCGACAGCTGCGGGTTTGTCCAGAAGGGCAGGCGTTGCTCCGGTTCGCTGCGGCACCGGCCTTTGCCGGAAGACCCTCCCCTGGCGATCGACGGGCCTCACTGCGTTCGCCCGAAAGCGGACGAGCACGCCTTCGTTAATCCCTCGGGGCATGACCCGGTGATAACCTACGCTGCGGTTTGCTCAGCCGTTACTCGGCAGCCAGCAGCGGCCGTTCGCCGTCCTCGTTCGCCTGCCGCTGCGTCGCCACAGCCAGTTCCTGGTGCAGGCGCCGCTCCTCATGAACATGCGGCTTCGCGAAGCGGGCCAGCAAAAGATAGGCGACGGGCGTGATGAGCAGCGTCACGCTGGTAGCCAGTCCCAGACCGCCGACGATGACCCAGCCGAGGGCGATGCGCGCTTCCGCGCCCGCTCCCTGCGCGAGGATCAGCGGCAGCCCCCCGATGACGGTTGCGATCATCGTCATCATTACGGGGCGAAGGCGGATGCGGCAGGCGCGTTCGATCGCCTCGCGAACCCCTGCCCCCTGGTCACGAAGCTGGTTTGCGAACTCGACGATCAGGATACCGTTCTTGGCCATGACACCGACCAGCAGCACCAGCCCGATCTGACTGTAGACGTTGAGGCTCGTGCCGGTAAGGATCAGCGCAAAGACCGCGCAGGCGAGGCCCAGCGGCACGGTCGACATGATGATCAGCGACGAGAGGACGCTTTCGAACTGCGCCGCCAGCACCAGGAAGATGATGGCGATGGCGAAGCCGAAGGTCATCAGCATGCCGGACGAGTTTTCCTCCAGCGTGGCGGCCTCTGCCAGCGGGATCAGCCGGGCGCCCGCGGGCAACAGCGGCTCTGCCATCGCTTCCACTGCCAGCACCGCATCGCCGAGTGTCACCCCGTCGCGCAGATTGCCGGTAAAGGATACGGACGGAAGCTGCTGTTCCCGGTTGAGCTCGGGTGCCACGGCCCCTTCCTCCAAGGTCGCGATGGTGGACATCGGCACGATCTTGCCGTCACCTGTCTTGAGGAAGATGTTCTCGAGATCCGTCGGGTCGTCAAGCGGCTGGGTGTTGGAAGTCAGCTTGACCGGCATGGCCTCGCCGTCGACGAAGACATCGACGATCGACCGCCCCTCGAGCAGGGCTTGCATCGCGGCCGACAGCCCGGTGATGTCGATGCCGAGGTCGGACGCCCGTTCGCGGTCGATGGCGACGGCAAGCTGGGCCTGCGTCGGTTCGTTGGAAAGGCGTGGCGTATCGAAGAGACCGCTATCCTCCATTTCGTGAACGAGCTGGGTCGCCGCCTGGGTGAGTTTTTCGTGGTCGCTGCCGACCATGGCCATCTGCAGCCCGTTGCCGGCGCCGCGGATGCGAAGGCTGTTCGGCTGCATGGCGACGCCACGTAGCGCCGGCACCTTCTGCGCCGCCGCGTTGACGTCCTGCACGTTCTCGTCCTGCGTCCGCTCGCGCTCGCCCCAGGGCGCCAGCGTCAGCACCATGAAGCCGCTGTTCGTGTTGCTGCCGAAGCCGGAAATCGAGAAGATATTGGCGATTTCACCCGAATCGAGAAGAGGCTTCAGGTTTTCCTCCACGCGTTGCATCCGGTCCCGCGTGTAGTCGAGGCTGACGCCTTCCGGGGCGGTAAGCCGCATCATCACCAGCGACCGGTCCTCGCGCGGCGTCAGTTCGCTGCGGACAAGGCCGAAGGCGCCGTATGCCGCCGCCGAGATGATGAAGGCGGAGACGAGCACCACGAGAGGCGCGTCGAGGCAACGGCGCAACAGGCTCGCATAGAGGCTCGCGAACTTCTCGCCGATCCAGTAGAGCGGACCGCTTTCGCTTTCCCTGATCGGCTTCGACAACATGCGCGACGCCAGCATCGGACAGAGCGTCAGC
>JAEWKX010000159.1 GCA_023393575.1 Pseudomonadota bacterium | reverse complement strand
CCCGAGAGAAGGGAGAAGGCGACGCCGAGATTGTAGGTGCGGTACAAGGCAAGCATCGGGATGACCGGCACCGCCTCCTCCATGGGCAGATAGGTCTCCACCGCAAACTTGATCGCCTGGTCCAGGGCAATCGCCAGCAGAATGATGACGATCGCCATGGCAGGGCGCGAGAAGATCGAGACCGCACCTGTCATTCGTTATCATCCAATACGAGGAGGTGGCGGCGCGCCTCGAACAGCATGACGGCCGTGGCCACCGCGAGATTGAGGCTGTCCGCCCGTCCCTGCTGCGGAATGCGGACCAGCCGATCCGCAGCCTTGGCGAGCATGTCCGGAAGGCCGGACTGCTCGTTGCCCATCAGCATCACCACCGGCTTCTTCGAATAATCGACACTGCGGTAGTCCACCGCACCTGCGAGATGGGTCGCGACCACGTCCATCGTCCCGCTTTTCTTCCAGGCAAGAAAATCCTCGACCGTCGCCTTGACCAGCGGAACGGCGAAAACGGAGCCCATGGTCGCCCGAACCGTCTCCAGGGAGAACGGATCGGTGCATTCTCCCAGGAGGATCACTCCGGATGCGCCAGCGGCATCCGCCGTGCGGATTATGGTGCCGAGATTTCCCGGATCGCGGACCCGGTCGAGGGCCACATAGGTCTTGCCGCCCGTCAGATCCAGTTCCGCCAGCCGCGCCCACTTCTGCTCGAAAATCCCGACCACCATCTGCGGATTGTCCCGCCGGGTGATCGACGACAAGACCTTCTCGCTGACTTCGAGGACCAGGCCTCCTTTCGCCACGGTCTTCGCGGCCACCTGCTCCACGAGCGGCTTTCCCTTCGCGGCCTTCGCGTAGACGAGGGTCCGGATCGCCCAGCCGAGTTCGAGCGCGTCGATGACGAGCTTCAATCCTTCTGCCATGAAGGTACCGCTCTGCTCGCGGTCCTTCTTGTTGCTCAGCGCCTTGATGTCCTTGACGACTGGGTTCGCGAGGCTGGTGATCTCCTTCACCTGCCCGACGCGACGATGATCTTCGGTCATTCCGGCACCCAACGGCTGAAAAGAGATGTAGAGAGTACGCGTCCGTCGGCATCGCGATCCAGCCCCGCCTCGCGAATAACCAGTTCGCCCGACTCGGCCACGCCACCGGCGCCGCGCATCGTCTCGCGCATCAACTCGTGAATGGAATAGAAGCTCGCCCGAATAGAATAGGCGGTCAGCACCAGGCCGAGAGCGTTTGCCGACAAGAGGTTGCGGCAGATGTCCAGCATCAGCGGCAGATGCTCGAAGAGATGCCAGACCTCGCCGTTCGGCCCCCGCCCGAACTTCGGCGGGTCGGTCAATATGATGTCGTACCGGTTGCCGCGACGCTCCTCACGCTGGATGAACTTCATGGCGTCCTCGCAGATCCAGCGGATGGGGGCCCGTTCCAGCCGCGAGAGTGCCTGGTTCTCCCTCGCCCAGCCGATCGCCTTCCTGGACGCGTCCACATGCGTGACCTCGGCACCGGCCGCAGCGGCCACGAGCGAGGCGACGCCCGTATAGCCGAACAGGTTCAGAACCTTGACCGGACGCCCCGCCGCCTCGACCTGCCGCTTCAGCCACTCCCAGTGAACGATCTGCTCGGGAAACACGCCGACATGACGGAAGGAGGTGAAACGCCCGAGAAAATCCACGCCGAGGAGGGAAAGCGGCCAGGTCTCGCCCAGCGCCGCCCGAGGAAAGCGCCAGCGTCCCATGCCGTCTTCATCCGTATCTCCGGTGAAGACGGCATCGACGCTCTCCCACGCCGCCGGGGAAAGTGACGGCTGCCACAGCGCCTGCGCTTCCGGGCGCACGATGCGATAGGGACCGTACTGCTCAAGCTTCAGGCCGCTGCCGCTGTCGATGAGGTGAAAGTCTCCGGCGGCGCGCGACTCCAGGATGACCGCCACGCGTTCGGCCGGGCGTTCTCCTGTCCGCCCGGTCAGCGGGCGGGCGACCGAGGCCTCCACTGCCGGATTGTCGGCCCGAGCCGGCGCGGGTGTCCGCACCGGCCCTTTCGTTCCGGGCGCCCGGCTCTTTTCCGCGCGGGAACCCGCTTGGGAATCCGCCTGGGAACCCGTATGTCCCGCGCGCCTCCTGTCGGTACGTCTTTCCCTGTTCTTCAATCTGCCGGTCCGCTCGCTTGAAAGGTTTTGCTGCAAATAGCATCGGGGCGACACTTGGCAAAGCGCTTTCCCCTCCACTACCTTCTGTGGAGAGACTTCGGGAGGAGGAGATCGAGATGCATATCGAAGGTGAGGAGCGCATACCCGCACCGCGGGAGACCGTATGGACGGCATTGAATGATATCGAAACTCTCCGGCAGTGTATCCCCGGGTGCCAAAGCCTGGAACAGAGTACGCCCACGCAGCTGGTGGCAACGGTCCGCTTGAAGATCGGGCCGGTCTCGGCCACCTTCAACGGCGAAATCTCGCTCTCCAACATCACCCCGCCGGAAAGCTACACGATCTCCGGCGAGGGGAAAGGCGGCATCGCAGGCTTCGGCAAGGGAGCCGCGGACGTTTTCCTTGTGGAGGACGGGCCGGAGACGGTTCTGAGGTATTCGGCCCAGGCGCAGGTCGGCGGCAAGCTCGCACAACTCGGCTCCCGCTTGATCGAATCCTCTTCACGCAAGCTTGCACAGCAATTCTTCGCCGACTACAATACCGCGCTAACCGCCAAGACCCGGCCATGAGGCACAGGCAGCCGCACATCGGGGGCCGTCCTGTCGCAGTTCGAGCCGCAACGCCGACCCGCCGCGGGATGAGCGGCGGGCGCGGAATGCCTTGGAAATGGGCGGCTCTCCCTCGTTTATTTACGACCCGTTGACTTTCGGAAGCCGCAGGGGTAGAAGCCCGCCGCAATTGCAACGGACAAAGCAAGAGCCCCTACTCCCGTATCCAGTCATACTCCAAAAACATCCTCGTGCCGCGTGAAGCGCTTGGATGAGGTAGGCGGTTGGCGTAGACTGAAACACGCAAGTCACGACAAGAAGGAACCAATCCATGAGTGTGCGTGTATCTGGTAAGCAGATGGAAATCGGTGAATCGTTCCGCCAGCGGATCGAGAATTACATCGGCGAGGCTGTCGCGAAATACTTCGACGGGGGGTATTCGGGCCATGTGATCGTCGAGAAATCCGGTTCCCGCTTCTCGACCGATTGCAAGGTCCATCTTGACACTGGGGTCGTCCTCCATGCGGCAGGTCAGGCAAATGACCCGCAGTTGAGCTTCGACGCCGCCGCCGAGCGCATCGAGAAGCGCCTGCGCCGCTACAAGCGCAAGCTGAAGGACCATCATGCCGGCCAGCAAGGCAATGGCCATGCAGAAGTGGCCTACACCGTCATGGACGCGATTCCGGAGGAGAACGAAGAGCTGCCGGACGATTTCTCGCCCACCATCGTGGCGGAAAGCTCCAAGCAGCTGAGGACGATGTCCGTCGCAACCGCCGTGATGGCGCTGGATATGACCGACGAGCCGATTCTTCTGTTCCGGAGCCCCGGCAAGGAGGACCTGAACATCGTCTACCGCCGCAACGCCGGCAATATCGGCTGGATCGACTCCCCCAACATCAAAGGCTAACGAATCTGGGAGAGCGTCGGCAACGGCGCTCCCCCCACCTTGCGGTGGTACAAAGGATGAAAAGAATGGCTTTGGCAGATTTGCTGCAGCAAGATGCGATTATCCCCGCCCTGAAAGTGAATTCCAAGAAGCAACTGCTGCAGGAGTTGGCCTCCAGGGCCTCCAAGCTCACCGGCGTTGCCGAACGGGAAATCTTCGACGTCATCCTTCAGCGCGAGCGTCTCGGCTCGACGGGTGTCGGTCATGGCGTGGCGATTCCGCACGGCAAGCTGAACAGTATCTCCTCGATCAAGGGGGTTTTCGCTCGCCTGGAGACGCCGATCGATTTCGAGGCGCTGGACGACGAGCCGGTCGATCTGGTCTTCCTGCTGCTTGCGCCCGAGGGCGCCGGCGCGGATCACCTGAAGGCCCTTTCCCGCATTGCTCGCGTGCTGCGCGACCAGGAACTGGTGGCAAAGCTCAGGCAGACGGATTCCGCCTCTGCCATATACGCGTTTCTGAACGAAGAGCAGGCCAACGCCGCCTGATCTGATCAAGGTACGCCATCAAATTCGCCCGATATGAAAGAACCCGCCCGACGGCATCGGGCGGGTTCTTTCACAATGAAGCAATCAGCTGCTGGCCTTCTCGCCCTCGGCGGTGCTGGCAGCGGCGTTTTCCGTCTTCGGCCCACCCTTGGAGACGCCGACCATAGCCGGCCTCAGGACCCGCTCCGCGATGGTGTACCCGGTCTGCACGACCTGCAGGACCGTGTTGTTCGGCACCTCGGCATTCGGGATTTCGAACATCGCCTGGTGGTAGTTCGGATCGAATTTCTGCCCTTCCGCCTCGATCTTCTTCACACCGTGACGCTCAAGCGCCGAAAGCATCGAGCGCTCCGTCATCTCCACGCCTTCCAGAAGCGCGCTCAAGGTCTGGTCAGCCCCCTGGCGCATCTCGGAAGGCACGGCATCGATGGCGCGGCGCAGGTTGTCGGAAACGCCCAGCATGTCGCGTGCGAAGGCCGCAACCGAATAGGATCTGGCATCCGTCACGTCGCGTGCGGTGCGACGGCGCAGGTTTTCCATTTCCGCCGCCATACGAAGAAAACGGTCGCGAAGCTCGGCATTCTCCGCCTGCAGCACCGCCAACGGATCGGTCTCCGACGACGGAGCCTCAACTGCATCATTGGCACGATCGTCAAGCTGAGCAGACTCAGTCGCCGCGGTGCTGTTTTCGGAAGCGGTTTCGCTCTGGCCCGCGTCAGGTCCGTTCTTCTTCGTTTCGTCGGTCATGACCTTCTCCGGTATCTATGTTCACAAAGTTGTGCCCGATATCGAGGTTTGAACCTCAAAAATCAAGGCTATCGAGGAGATCGGGAATGATCAGCGCGGCTGCCGCGTCAGTCTCGCCAGCAGATGAGCGGTATAATCCACCATCGGGACCACCCGCGAATAGTTGAGACGCGTCGGGCCGATCACACCGACCGCGCCGACGATCCGCTCTTCCTGGTCCCGATAGGGCGCCACGATCAGCGAGGAGCCGGAAAGCGAGAAGAGCTTGTTCTCGGAGCCGATGAAGATCCGCACACCGGGGCCGCTCTCTGCGAGATCCAGGATCTCGATCAGGCTGTCCTTCTTCTCCAGGTCGTCGAAGAGCATGCGCAGCCGGTCCAGATCATCGAGGTCCGTCATGCCTTCGAGAAGGTTGGCGCGGCCGCGCACGATCAGTTGGTTCGGCCTGCCGTCCTCCCGCGTGCCCGACCAGACGGCCAGCCCCCGCTCGACGAGGTCATGCGACAGGGCCGTGAGCTCGCTCTGAACCTGCGTCTTAAGCTTATCGAGCTCGGTCCGGAGTTCGACAAGCGTCTGCCCGGACAGATGGGCATTGAGGAAATTTGCCGCTTCGGTCAGTTGCGAGGATGTCACCCCGGCCGGCAGATCGATGATGCGATTTTCGACCTGATTGTGCTCCCCCACCAGAACGGCGAGCGCCTTTGTCGGCTCGAGGCGGATAAACTCCACATGTTTCAGGACCGGGTCGCTTTTCGTCGTGACCACGATACCGGCGCCTCGGGAAACGCCGGACAGCATGCGGCTGGCGTCATTCATCAGGGTCTCGAGCGGACGATCGCGATC
>JAEWKX010000142.1 GCA_023393575.1 Pseudomonadota bacterium | reverse complement strand
TGTCTCCAACGGCCACCAGCAGATCGACTCCGGTACGAAGATGATCCACCTCGGCAAGAACACGTCGAGCCGCATCATCTCGAAGGGAATCTCCGCCGGCAAGTCGCAGAACACCTATCGCGGCCAGGTCTCGATCCACCGCCGGGCGGAGAATGCACGCAACTTCACCAACTGCGACTCGCTTCTGATCGGTGACAAGTGCGGCGCGCATACGGTGCCTTACATCGAGGTAAAGAACGCGTCCGGCCAGGTGGAGCACGAGGCGACGACGTCGAAGATTTCCGAGGACCAGAAGTTCTACGTCATGCAGCGTGGCATTCCCGAAGAGGAAGCCATTGCGCTCATCGTCAACGGCTTCGTCAAGGACGTCATCCAGGAACTGCCGATGGAATTCGCCGTCGAGGCGCAGAAGCTGATCGGCATCTCGCTCGAAGGCTCCGTCGGTTAAGCCACCGGTTCATCATTCACGCGCAAAGCGCGCAACGACATTCATCCGAGAGGATACAAGATGCTTGAGATCAAGAACCTGCACGCCCCCATCGCCGAAGACGGCACTGAAATCATCCGCGGCCTGAACCTTACCGTGAAGCCGGGCGAAGTTGCCGCCATCATGGGGCCGAACGGCTCCGGCAAATCGACCCTGTCCTACATATTGTCGGGTCGCGAGGACTATGAAGTCACCGAAGGGGACATCCTCTATAACGGTGAAAGCATTCTGGAGCTCGACCCGGCGGAGCGCGCGTCCAAGGGCATCTTCCTGGCCTTCCAGTATCCGGGCGAGATTCCCGGCGTCGCGACCATGCAATTCCTGAAGGTCGCGATGACCGAGCAGCGCAAGGCGCGCGGGGAGGCGGAACTGACGACGCCGGATTTCATGCGCCGCGTGAAGGAGGCTGCGGAAAAGCTCAAGATCGATCCGGCCATGCTGCGCCGGCCGCTGAACGTCGGCTTCTCCGGCGGTGAGAAGAAGCGCGCCGAGATCCTGCAGATGGCCCTTCTCGAGCCGCAGCTCTGCATTCTCGACGAGACGGATTCCGGTCTCGACATCGACGCGCTGAAGATCGTCGCGGATGGCGTCAACGCTCTTAAGTCGCCCGACCGCGCCGTGATCGTCATCACTCACTACCAGCGCCTGCTCGAATATATCGTGCCGGACACCGTCCATGTCCTCTACAGGGGGCAGGTGATCCGCTCGGGCGACAAGGACCTGGCGCTCGAACTGGAAGCAAACGGCTACGCCGACATCATCGGGGAAGCAGCCTGATCCCCGGAAAGGATGTGGTCATGAACATTCAGACGACCAATCGCCTGACCGCGGCCGAGACGGCGCTGGTCGAGGCTTACACGGCACAGGTGGGCGAACTGCCCGGCAACGGCGCCGTGGCCGGCACCCGCGACCGCCTGCTCGACGACCTGAAGAAAGGCGGCTTGCCCACCCGCCGCGTCGAATCCTGGCACTATACGGACCTCAAGGCGCTGCTTCGTGCAGTTCCTGCGGCTGCTCCCGCATCGACGGCAGAACCGATCGAGGCTCTGATCGAGGGGGCACATGTCCTTGCCGTGCTGCAGGGGCAGGCAGAAGCCTCCGCGACGGTTGATGGGATCGATGTCGCGCCCTTCGCGGCCAGCCTCACGGACGGTGCGGCCGCGGCCGAGCTTGTGGCGCTCGACAAGGACGATGCAGTCGGCAAGATCAACGGCAGCTTCGTGCGCGACGGATACCGGCTTGCGATCCCCGCCGGCCTTTCGGTCGACGCTCCGATCGAACTGCAGGCCGTGCACGGCGCGGGGCAGGTGCATACGCGCTTTCCGGTCAGCTTCGGCGCCGGCGCCAAGGCAACGATCATCGAACGTCACCGCTCGGTGACGGGAGAGGCGGCACTCGTCTCGAGCATCAGCGAGATCACGCTGGAAGACGGCGCAGAGGCGGTCTGGGTCATCCTGCAGGAGCAGGGCGCCGAGGATACGCATCTTGGGCAGATTCGCGTCCGGTTCGGCGCGGAAGCGAAGCTGAAGCTATTCGTCGTCAATGCCGGTGGCAAGCTGGTTCGCCAGGAACTGCGCATCGACGTGGAGGGCGAGGGCAGCGAGTTGACGCTTCGCGGCGTCAATCTGCTCGGCCAGGAGACGCATACGGACGTCACGCTGGTGCTCGGCCACAACGTGCCGAACACCACCTCGACAGAGATCATCCGCAACGTCGTGTTCGACCGCGCCAAGGGCGTCTTCCAGGGCATGATCCGGGTAGCGCCCGATGCGCAGAAGACCGACGCCAAGATGGCCTGCAACACGCTGCTCCTCACCGACGACGGCGAGTTTTCCGTCAAGCCGGAACTCGAGATCTTTGCCGACGACGTCATCTGCGGCCACGGGGCGACCGTTGCCGACATCGACAGCAACCATCTCTACTACCTGCGGTCACGCGGGATTCCGGAGAGGACGGCGCGCGCCATGCTGGTCAATGCCTTCGTCGCCGAGGTGGTCGAGGAACTGGAAGACGAAAAGCTGCTCGAGGCGCTGGAAGGCGTGATCTCGGCCTGGCTGGAAAAGCACGCCTGACATGGACCAGATCACGCCAGCCACCGATTACGACGTCGATGCCATCCGCCGCGATTTCCCGATCCTGGCGCGCGAGGTCTATGGAAAGCCGCTGGTGTATCTGGACAACGGTGCGTCCGCCCAGAAGCCGCAGGTGGTGATCGACGCGATCGCCCACGCCTATTCGCAGGAATATGCGAACGTGCATCGCGGGCTGCACTTCCTCTCCAATGCGGCCACGGATGCCTATGAAGCAGCGCGCGAAAAGGTGCGCCGCTTCCTCAACGCGCCCTCCGTCGACGAGATCGTCTTCACCAAATCCTCCACCGAAGCGATCAACACCGTGGCCTATGGCTGGGGTATGCCGAAGATCGGCGAAGGCGACGAGATCGTCATCACGATCATGGAGCACCACTCCAACATCGTGCCGTGGCACTTCATCCGCGAGCGTCAGGGCGCGAAGCTGGTCTGGGTGCCGGTGGACGAGGAGGGTATCTTCCGCATCGAGGACTTCGAAAAGTCCCTGACGGAGAAGACGAAGCTCGTGGCCGTCACGCATATGTCGAACGCCCTGGGCACCGTGGTGCCCGTCAAGGAGGTTTGCCGCATCGCCCATGAGCGCGGCATCCCGGTGCTCGTGGACGGCAGCCAGGGCGCGGTCCATCTGCCGGTCGATGTGCAGGACATCGGTTGCGACTGGTATGTCATGACCGGACACAAGCTCTACGGGCCTTCCGGGATCGGCGTGCTCTACGGCAGGACCGACCGGCTGAAGGAGATGCGGCCCTTCCAGGGCGGCGGCGAGATGATCCTCGACGTCGGCGAGGATGAGGTCAGCTACAACGATCCGCCGCACCGATTCGAGGCCGGCACGCCCCCGATCGTGCAGGCGATCGGGCTGGGCTATGCGCTCGACTATATGGACAGGATCGGTCGCGAAGCGATCGCAAGACACGAGGCCGATCTCGCCGCCTACGCGGCGGAGCGGTTGAAAGCCGTCAACTCGCTTCGGATCATCGGCAACGCGCCCGGCAAGGGCGCGATTTTCTCCTTCGAACTTGCCGGCATCCACGCCCATGACGTCTCGATGGTCATCGATCGCCGCGGCGTCGCTGTTCGTGCCGGTACCCATTGCGCCATGCCGCTCTTGAAGCGGTTCGGCGT
>JAEWKX010000097.1 GCA_023393575.1 Pseudomonadota bacterium | reverse complement strand
CGACGTCCTCCTCGTCGGCATGCGGCTTGCCCGGCATCCGGGCGATGGCGATGTCGAGGGTCAGGCCGATGATCGCCTTGGTCTCCTCAGCCCGCGGCTCTGCCTTCCGGAAATGAAGGAAGGTGCGGCGCATCGTTTCGTGGATCAGGGAGACGCTGTCGACGAGCGTGCCGTCGCAATCGAAGAGCACAAGTTTCATTTTATTCGCCGTCCTCATCGGCCGCAGCCCGATCGAAACCCAGAAGATTCCAGCTCTGCACCATGTGCGGCGGCAAGGGAGCAGTCATCTTGAGGCGACCGCCCGACGGATGCGGAATGTCGATGTGGCGGGCATGAAGATGAAGCCGCTTCTGGACGCCGCCCGGAAAATCCCAGTTCGGGTCATCGTCGAAATACTTCGGGTCCCCAATGATCGGGTGGCCGATATGAAGCGCATGAACCCGCAGCTGATGGGTGCGGCCGGTATAGGGTTCCATCTCCAGCCAGGCCAGCCGCTGTGCGGCCGTCTCGACCACCCGGTAGTAGGAGACGGCATGGTCGGCGCCCTCCTCGCCGTGCCTGGCGATGCGCATGCGGTCGCCGTCCGGTGTCTGTTCTTTCACCAGCCAGGTGGAGATCTTCTCGTCGCGCTTGCGCGGCACTCCCTTCACCAGAGCCCAGTAGGTCTTCTTGGTGTCGCGTTCCCGAAAGGCCGCCGTCAGCTTCTGCGCGGCCCCACGGGTGCGCGCAATGACCAGGACGCCGGAGGTGTCGCGGTCGAGGCGGTGCACGAGCCGCGGCTTCTCGCCCTTCTGGCTGGTCCAGGCGTCGAGCATCTGGTCGATATGACGGGTGACGCCCGATCCCCCCTGCACGGCAAGTCCGGCAGGCTTGTTCAGCACAAAAACCTTGTCGTCCTCGTGCAGGAGCATGCGCGACAGCAGTTCGGCATCGTCGGAGTGCTTGAGATCCCTGGAGGCGATCGGCCCGGTCTTTCGGGCATCCACTTCCAGCGGCGGCACCCTGACCGTCTGTCCAGGCTGTACCCGCGTATCCGATTTCACCCGCCCGCCGTCCAGCCGCACCTGGCCGGAGCGCAGGAGCTTCTGCAGCGCACCGAAGCCAAGGCCGGGGTAATGGACCTTGAACCAGCGGTCGAGGCGCATGCCCGCTTCGTCCGCCTCTACGCGGATGTGCTCGATGCCTGCCATGGGGATCTTTCTTCTGATGCCGTTCCCGGCGTCTTTAGAACATCGACCGGCCGAGCGCCAGTCCGCCCACCACGGCCGCGAGCGACAGACCGATGCTTGCCGCCACATACACCGCCGCGGTGATTGCGGCACCGCGTTCGAAAAGAACGAGCGCATCGAGCGAGAAGGCGGAGAAGGTGGTGAAGCCGCCGAGGAAGCCGGTCAACAACAGCAGCCGCATCTCCACCGGCGCGTTGAAGCGCCGCGCGATCAGCTCCGCGACCAACCCGATCGCGAAGGAACCGGCGATATTGACGACGAGCGTGCCCCAAGGAAAGGCCGGTCCGAAGACGCGGAGACTCCAATGGCCGACCACATAGCGGAGCACGGAGCCAGTCGCACCGCCCAGGGCGACGAGAAGCATATGAAGGGTGTTCAACGATCAAGTCCGGTTCAAGAAATAAACGATCGGTAAAAAGCCGGCAATTTCCTTAACAGAGAACCAAGCGCCGCCCAACTAACGTCCAGGCTGGAGCAGTGGATAAACTCGCATGACCTTGGTTGTTTCAGTATCGGCCAACACGGCGGCTTACGCAGCGGATGCGTTGAAGCCGGCGCGCCGTCTGTCGGCAAAGGATGAGGCACAGGATGCCCGCGTCATTGCCGAGCGAAACGCGATCCGTAACCGGACCGGCGATCCAACCGTCGATCAATTGATACCGGCCTCGTCCGTCGATTTCGATCTACTCGCCCCCGATTATCGGCTCCAGCAGCAGGCCACGCTCGCGCAGGTTCAGGCGGCCTATCGCAGCCTCGAGGACTGACCGCCTCATCCGGGAGCCCTGCCGGCGGCCTGGACTCCGAGAGATGTACCGGGTTACGCCGCCCGCGGACCATCGGCCGGAAAAGCCGAAGCCGCCATCTCCGGAGAGACAGCGGCTCGACATGGCCGGTGATGCCAGAAGCAAAAGCCGCGGATCAGTTGTGCTGGTGGCCTCCGGGGGCCGCCGTCCTCACCGGAAGGGTGATCTCGACTTTGCCCGCCTTCTCGAAGGTCAGCGTGGCGGCAACGCTGTCGCCTTCCTTGAACGGCGTCTTCACCTGCATGAACATCATGTGCAACCCACCCGGCTTCAGGTCGACCGTTTGGCCGGCGGGCACTTCAATTCCGTTTTCCAGCTTGCGCATCTTCATGACCTCGCCATCCATCGCCATTTCGTGCAATTCGACGGTCTCGGCGACCGGCGAGCTCGCAGAAACGAGACGGTCGGCGCCACCGGTGTTGCGGATGGTGACGAAGCCGCCGCCGACGGGCTGGCCCGGCAGCATGGCGCGGGTATAGGCATCCTGAAGCTCGATGTCTCCGACCTTGACGGAGGCCGGTGCTGCCATATGAGCCTGCCCCTGCTTTTCGACCACCTTGACCGCAGGCGCCGGATTCTTCAGTTCGTGGGCGTCCTGACCGGGAGCGGCAATCTCGGTCCATGCGACGCTGGCGTCGCTGCCGCAAAGCTGCGTGGCCGGGAAGGCGAGTTCGGTGCCGGGGGCGATGCCGGAAATCTTCCCGCGGACGACGAAGACGTCATAATATTCGTCGGGCAGTTCGCCGCCCTTCCAGCGGATTTCGGCGGGGCCCGCGCTTACCTTGGTGCCGTGATTGTCGTAGGTCTTATGGTATTCGTCCTGGATGATCTCCAGTTCCCAGCCGGGCTTCGGTTGCGGCTTGGCGAAGACGAAGCCTTCGGGCAGTTCGATGCGGACTTCGGTCGTCGCCTTTCCGTCGCAGCCGTGCGGCACCTGCAGTTGCATGAGCGCATAACCTTCGGCGGTGACGGTGGCACTGGTGAAAGTGGCATGTGCATTGGCGGTTCCTGCAGCGGCAAGAACAGCGAGGGCCGACAGCTTGATGGTCTTGAGGGTCGTCATGGTCTTGTATCCCCTTCCGGCTGCGGCGCTCCTGGCCGCGGATTCCGGACGTGTTGATCTGATGAGAGGTTGCCGGGATCAGATCGTGGGGGGTGGCGCGCGCGAACGCGGTCGCGCCAGCGCCGTGAAGCCGATGCGCAGCGATTCGACCCGCGGAGGATTGAGGAGGAAAGCCTGCTGCAGCGGCACGCCGAGACCTCCCGCGGGCGGCGGGAGGATGATCGACGCAGCCAGCAGGCAAGCTTCGCAGTTTGGACGGAGCTCCTCGTTTCGATGGGGATCGTTTGCAGCTCCGTCCGCATGTTCCGCGCAGATGTCCGCGAAACTGCCGTCGGGCAGCCGGTAGGCTTCGCTGAAAGCGTCGCTCGGCAGCATTGCCTGGACGGGTTTATGGGAGAAGCCCAAGGACAGGAACAGCACGGCGCAGAAGATGCGCAGCGTGTTCATCATTGTCCGGTTCCGAAGGATCATGATCTCGCTTTTCCGAGGCTCAACGTCACTTAGCCCACGGCTGGACAAAGAGCAAATAGTGCCGTCCGCTTCTTTGCGCCGCATCAATCTTGCGGGTACGCGACAAGAATCTTTCTGAACGCAGCAGCAGCCCCTTGCCAAGATGACGCCCTCACGGATAATGGGCAGCACGTTTGTTGGGAGAAGCCGCTTCAATGCGGTGCCGAAGGAGCAACCGCCCCGGAAACTCTCAGGCAAAAGGACCAGCGAACGGTCTAACAGGACTCTGGAGAGAGGCCCGTCGGTAGACGCGGCACGCCGAAGGGATAACAATCTCAGGCGACAAGGACAGAGGGGGCTCATGAACCGGGCGCATTCGCGCCGTCACGTGAGCTTACGCGTCGATGACGCACCTGGAGGCATTTTTGAATCAAGCCCCTGCCCTCAAGCAAACTCCGCTGCACGCCCTGCATCTTTCGCTCGGCGCGAAGATGGTGCCCTTCGCCGGTTACGACATGCCGGTGCAATACGGTCTGGGCGTGATGAAGGAACACCTTCACACCCGTGCCGCCGCCGGCCTCTTCGACGTGTCCCACATGGGCCAGGTCCTCGTCAGGGCGGAGACCGGAACCTACGCGGACGCTGCCCTCGCGCTCGAAAAGCTGGTGCCCGTCGATATCCTTGGTCTCAAGGCTGGCCGACAGCGCTACGGTTTCTTCACCGGCGACAACGGCGGCATCCTCGACGACGTGATGATCACGAACCGCGGCGACCATCTTCTCGTGATCGTCAACGCCGCCTGCAAGGATCAGGACGTCGCGCACATGAGGGCGAACTTGCCCAACTGCAAGGTGACGTTGCTCGACGACCGTGCCCTTCTTGCGTTGCAGGGACCGAAGGCGGAGGCGGTGCTTGCCTCGATCTGGGACGGCGCCGGCACGATCAAATTCATGGACGTCCACGATGCGGACATCCTCGGCGCTGACTGCATCGTCTCGCGCTCCGGCTATTCCGGGGAGGACGGTTTCGAAATCTCCGTCCCGGCAAACAATGCGGACAAACTGGCGAGGATGCTGCTTGCCCATCCCGATTGCGAGGCGATCGGACTGGGTGCGCGCGACTCACTGCGCCTGGAAGCCGGCCTCTGCCTTTACGGCAACGACATCGACGCCACCACCTCGCCGATCGAGGCGTCACTCGACTGGGCAATCCAGAAGGTCCGGCGTCCGGGCGGCGAGCGGGCCGGCGGCTATCCCGGCGCCGAGCGGATCGCGGACGATCTGGCCAGGGGCCCCGTACGCCGGCGCGTCGGGTTGAAGCCGGATGGCAAGGCCCCGGTACGCGGGCATGCTATCCTCTATGCCGAAGATTCCCCCGAGTCACCGATCGGCGAAGTCACGTCCGGCACGTTCGGTCCGTCCGTGGAAGGGCCGATCGCCATGGGATACGTCCCCGCCTCGCTTTCCGAAGCAGGCGGCCGCGTCTACGCGGAGGTCCGCGGCAAATTCCTGCCGCTGACGGTCACTGCCCTTCCCTTCATCAAGCCCACCTACAAACGCTAGAGAATCCTCCGGAGAGAACCATGCTGAAATTCACCCCTGAACACGAATGGCTGAAGCTCGACGGCGATGTCGCGACTGTCGGCATCACAACCCACGCCGCCGAGCAGCTTGGCGACCTTGTCTTCGTCGAACTGCCAGAAGTCGGCGCCCAACTGACCAAGGATGGCAATGGCGCGACCGTTGAAAGCGTCAAGGCAGCATCCGACGTGTATTGTCCGCTGGACGGGGAAGTGACCGAGATAAACCAGGCAATCGTCGATGACCCTTCCATCGTCAACTCCGATCCGCAGGATGCAGGCTGGTTCTTCAAGCTGAAGCTTAAAAATCCATCCGATATCGATGGATTGCTTGACGAAGCAGCCTACAAGGACCTGATCGGATGAGCAATTCGACCGACTTCCACTTTACCGATTACCAGCCTTACGATTTTGCCAACCGCCGCCACATCGGCCCCTCGCCGTCGGAGATGGCGGAGATGCTGAAAGTTGTCGGCTATCCGACGCTCGACAAGCTGATCGACGCCACGGTACCGTCCTCCATCCGTCAGACCGAACCGCTGACCTGGGGTGCGGCGCTGACCGAGCGCGAAGCGCTCGACAAGCTGCGCGAGACAGCCAACAAGAACCAGGTTCTGGTCTCGCTGATCGGCCAAGGCTATTACGGCACGGTCACGCCGCCGGTCATCCAGCGCAACATCCTCGAAAACCCGGCATGGTACACGGCTTATACGCCTTATCAGCCGGAGATTTCGCAGGGACGCCTCGAGGCGCTTCTGAACTTCCAGACGATGATCTGCGACCTCACAGGACTGGATGTCGCGAACGCGTCGCTTCTCGACGAGGCGACCGCCGCCGCGGAAGCCATGGCCCTTTGCCAGCGCCAGGCGAAGTCCAAGGCGAATGCTTTCTTCGTCGACAAGGAATGCCATCCGCAAACGATCGCGCTGATCGAGACGCGGGCCGCGCCTCTCGGCTGGACCGTCGTTGTCGGCGACCCTTTCACCGACCTCGACCCGGTCGCCGTCTTTGGCGCGATCTTCCAGTATCCCGGCACCCATGGTCATGTTCGGGACTTCGCAGGCCTGATCGCGCGTCTTCACCAGACTGGCGCCGTGGCTACCATGGCCGCGGACCTGCTGGCACTGACGCTCCTGAAATCGCCGGGCGAGATGGGCGCCGACATTGCCATCGGCTCGTCGCAGCGGTTCGGCGTTCCCGTCGGTTACGGAGGTCCGCACGCCGCCTACATGGCGGTCAGGGATACCCACAAGAGGGCCATGCCGGGCCGCCTCGTCGGCGTATCCGTCGATGCCCGCGGCAACCGTGCCTACCGGCTTTCGCTACAGACGCGCGAACAGCATATCCGCCGCGAGAAGGCGACGTCGAACATCTGCACAGCCCAGGTACTGCTCGCTGTGATGGCGTCGATGTACGGCGTCTTTCACGGACCGGACGGACTGAAGGCTATCGCCCAGCAGGTCCACAAGAAGGCGGTGCTGATGGCCAAGGGCCTGGAGAAGCTCGGCTACACCGTGGAACCAGAGGCCTTCTTCGACACGATCACCATCGAGGTAGGCCACATGCAAGGCCTCATCATGCGCGCCGCCGTCGCTGAGGGCGTCAACCTGCGCAAAGTGGGCGAGACAAAGATCGGCATGTCGCTTGACGAGCGGACCCGCCCTGCCACGCTGGAGGCCGTCTGGCGCGCCTTCGGCGGCAATTTCAAGGTCTCGGACTTCGATCCGTCCTACCGCCTGCCGTCGAACCTCCTGCGCAAGTCCGCCTACATGACGCATCCGATCTTCCACATGAACCGCGCGGAAAGCGAAATGACCCGCTACATCCGCCGGTTGTCGGATCGCGACCTGGCTCTCGACCGCGCGATGATCCCCCTCGGCTCCTGCACGATGAAGCTCAACGCGACGGCGGAGATGCTGCCGATCACGTGGCCGGAGTTCTCCGATATCCATCCCTTCGTCCCTGCCGATCAGGCGCTGGGCTACAAGGAGATGATCGACGACCTCTCGCAGAAGCTCTGCCAGATTACCGGCTACGACGCCTTCTCCATACAGCCGAATTCCGGCGCGCAAGGGGAATATGCGGGCCTGCTGACCATCCGCAACTACCATATCGCCAATGGCGATACCCATCGCGACGTCTGCCTGATCCCGACCTCGGCGCACGGCACCAATCCGGCCTCGGCGCAGATGGCAGGCATGAAGGTGGTCCCGGTCAAGGCCAAGGAGAACGGCGACGTCGATCTCGACGACTTCCGCGCCAAGGCCGAGGAGCATGCTGCGAACCTCTCCTGCTGCATGATCACCTATCCCTCCACCCACGGCGTGTTCGAGGAGACGGTGAAGGAGATCTGCGAAATCACTCATCGCCACGGCGGCCAGGTCTATCTCGACGGCGCCAACATGAACGCCATGGTCGGCCTCGCCCGCCCCGGCGACATCGGTTCCGACGTCAGCCACCTCAATCTGCACAAGACCTTTTGCATCCCCCACGGCGGTGGCGGCCCGGGCATGGGACCTATCGGTGTCAAGGCGCATCTTGCTCCTTACCTGCCCGGACATCTCGCCTCGGACGGTCGCGACGGGGCGGTGTCGGCGGCGCCGTTCGGATCACCGTCGATCCTGCCGATCTCCTGGTCCTACTGCCTGATGATGGGCGGTGAAGGACTGACGCAGGCGACCAAGGTGGCGATCCTCAACGCAAACTACATCGCCGCACGCCTCAAGGGCGCCTATGACGTGCTCTACAAATCGCATTCCGGTCGCGTCGCACATGAATGCATCATCGACACACGTCCACTCAACGCGTCGGCCGGCGTCACGGTGGACGATGTCGCCAAGCGCCTGATCGACTGCGGCTTCCATGCACCCACCATGAGTTGGCCGGTTGCTGGCACCCTGATGATCGAGCCCACTGAATCCGAGACCAAGGCCGAGATCGACCGTTTCTGCGATGCCATGCTGGCTATTGGCGAGGAAGCTCGTGCCATCGCGGAGGGCCGCATGGACAAGACCAACAACCCGCTGAAGAACGCTCCCCATACGGTGGAAGATCTCGTTGGCGAATGGGATCGTCCCTATTCGAGAGAGCAGGCCTGCTTCCCGCCGGGCTCGTTCCGGGTGGACAAATACTGGTCGCCGGTCAACCGGATCGATAATGTCTACGGGGACCGCAACCTCGTCTGCACCTGCCCCCCCATGAGCGAATACGCGGAAGCGGCCGAATAGACCGATCGATGCAGAAACCGCCGCCCTCGCCGGGGGCGGCGGTTTCTTGAAAGGTACCGACGTATTTTATTTTGCTTTAGCCCTTGTTTGAGCCCGTTTAAGCGCTAAGTTTATATTATCGAACTTTGCTAGCGACTTTTGTTCGCAGCCCCGGCTGTTTCAGATTTCCTCTCAATGTCGATTTTTGATCGGTCAATACGACCGGGCCCACCAGCGATTGAAGGAAATCGTCATGAATACAGGTACCGTCAAGTGGTTCAACAGCACCAAGGGCTTCGGCTTCATCCAGCCCGATAACGGCAGCCAGGACGTGTTCGTCCATGTATCCGCCGTAGAACGCGCCGGCATGCGTGGCCTGACCGAAGGTCAGAAGATCAGCTACGACATCGTCCAGGACAAGCGTTCGGGCAAGAGCTCTGCAGACAACCTGCAGGCCGTCTAAGGAATTTCATTGCCTTTCGTGACCACGGATGTACTGGCACGATAGAGGCGATGATGTGGAAGGTCGGGAGCAGTCCCGGCCTTTTGTTTTTACACATGAAAGACTGTTATGTCTGGCGCAATCTATTCCATCGGTGACACCGTTGTTCTGAAAAGCGGAATCTTTCGCACGATGTCACCGGAACCGACATGCCGCATCGTGGCGATCCTTCCAGAGGCGCAAGGCATGATCCAGTATCGCGTCCGCTTCGGAAGCGAGACGTTCGAGCGCCGTGTGACCGAAGCCGACATCGACCGCGCGGCTTCTCCTGCGTCCAAGGGACCAGGTCGACCCACCTACCCTTCGGCCACATCATCCTGGGTCAATCCGAACTCCATCAGAATCAAGAAATAGCGGCCTTGGCCGGAAAGGAGATATTTTTTGCAGGTACTCGTCAGAGACAACAATGTCGAACAGGCCCTTCGGGTCCTGAAAAAGAAAATGCAGCGAGAGGGGCTCTTCCGCGAGATGCGGGCACGGACCGCTTACGAAAAGCCTTCCGAGAAGCGGGCGCGCGAGAAAGCCGAAGGTGTCCGGCGGGCGCGCAAACTGGCGCGCAAGAAAGCGCAGCGGGAGGGCTTGCTTCCTGCCCCGAAGAAAAAGGTCGCTGGCCGCTGATGACGCGACACGACGCGGTCCTGGTGGCCGCGTCCCGACCTCTGGAAAGACATGAGGAGCATCCCATGACCGCCACCAAGGAAGAATTTTTTAAGCCCGGAAAGCTTTCGGCTCAGGCAAAGGCAGAGCAAACCAATGCCGTTGTTCGCGACATCCTCGCCGCGGAGGTCGCGGCTCGCGAGAAAAAGACGGAGAAGCTGAAGGCATTGCGCCTGGCACAACCGACGGTCGACGAGGAACCGAAGAGGCGCGGTCGCAAGACGACGCGAACCTAGGGAAGTGTCGCATCACGACCGGAGAAGAACCGGATGGCGGTTGACAGCGACGTGTGAAGTATTATCCCGTCCGGAGGCTCGACAGGAGAGGCATGATGGAAACCAACAACCATACGGGACTCTGGAACAAGGTTTTCAACATCGACTCCCAGGCAGGAACCGGGCGCTTCGTCGCGCTTGTCGCCGTCTTCGTCATCATCGGCGGCGGCCTGTCCTGGCTGGTCGGCTGAACGCCGACATCAGCTTCAGGCTCGCAGACACTCTCTCCATCTCCAATCATACGGCACTGTTCGGCAAGACCTGCACAAGCCGAGCACGCTAGACATGCATGCCTTCATCGGCCACCGCGACAGGAAGCGACCGTGCCGACGTAATTGCCATGGATAGTGAGATGCTGCAGCAGAACCTTTTTCCATCCACAGTGCCGCTTGCGCCCGATGACCTGAAGTTGCTGCAGAGGTTTCTTGAAGCCTGGTGCGAGGAGAACGGCGTGGATATGACCGCCGGGTCGGCCGCCGACATCGCGTCCGCGCTGATCGACTGGTACCAATTCAAGGTCCATGATCGCAGCATCCTCAAATTCGAACCGGAGGCGACGGATCCGGCTTCAGACCGGCTTCAGCAACTGGTACGACAACTGGACAAGAGCTAGAGGCAACGGCCTGCAGAGCTATGGCCGCATCGGATGCTGATATTGTCCGGGCATGATCCCGTTCAACCGATCGCCAGCATGCGCCCGCCACGGCCTTGCAGATTCAATGTTTCCGGCGGTGCGAGAGAGCACGCGAGAGACCGGGGTGCCCCGGCCGCTCAGGTGCTGGACTGTGCCGCGCCTCAGCCCACAAACGCGCGTTCGATGACGAACTCGGCGGGATTGCTGTTGGCCCCTTCGGTGAGACCGGCCTTTTCCAGAAGCGCCTTGGTATCCTTCAGCATTTCACTGGACCCGCAGATCATGCCGCGATCGACCTTAGGATCGAGCGGAGATACCGCTAGGTCAGCAAAGAGCTTGCCGTTCTCGATCAGGTCGGTGATACGACCGCGGAACGGGTAGTCCTCGCGGGTGACGGTCGGGTAGTGCTTCAACTTGTCCCCGACAATCTCCGCCAGGAACTCGTGGTTGCGGATCTCTTCCATCAGGTCGAAGCCGTATTTCAGCTCCGCCACCTCGCGGCAGGTATGGGTGAGGATGACCTCCTCGAACTTCTCGTAGGTCTCCGGGTCGCGGATCAGGCTGGCGAAGGGGGCGATGCCGGTGCCGGTGGAGAACATGTAGAGCCGCTTGCCGGGCGTCAGCGCGTCGAGCACCAGCGTGCCGGTCGGCTTCTTGCGCATCAGCACCGTGTCGCCCGGCTTGATCTTCTGCAGATGCGACGTGAGCGGGCCGTCCTGAACCTTGATCGAGAAGAATTCCAGTTCCTCGTCCCATGCGGGGCTCGCGATCGAATAGGCGCGGTAGATCGGTTTCTCGCCGACCATCAGGCCGATCATGGCAAATTCGCCCGAGCGGAAGCGGAAGCCGGCCGGCCGCGTCATGCGGAAGCGGAACAGGTGCTCCGTATAGTGCTCCACCGCCAGGACCGTCTCGACATAGACGCCCTCCGGGACGTTGGCAGGCTTCTGGGCAACGAATTCTTCCGTCTTGGCTGGAGCGTTCATGCGGGTCGCGTCTCGCTTGGTCTGTTGTCTACCGAGCGAAATATACTATCCGCCCCCGTATTTGAAGGTATCCGCGTCCATAAGCCGCGGAACCCCAAAAAAATATGCCCGGAACAAGCTGCTTGTCTCAGGACGCGGATCGCCGTCGCCAGCTGTAGGCCGGGCCATCTGCCGCCGGCCGGGCCGACGGTTGGTAATGGACCGGAATTGCCGGCAGCCGTTGTTCCTCGAGCCGGGCGAGCGCCGTCCCGTTCGTCACCGCAAAACTGTCGATCCCGACCCGCAGCATCAGCGGGACCTGGTCGATCAGAACGTCCCCGACGGCGCGCAGCTCTTGTCTGTAGCCGAGCCGCTCGCGCAGCAACGACGCATGTGAAAACGCCCGACCGTCATTGAAGGCCGGAAACTCCACCGCGACGATTTCAATTCGGGAGAGATAGGGTTCGAGCCGCCGCACGTCGTCGGCCGGCCGGACCAACACGCCGAGGCCGACGTCGTTGCTGGCCTCCGCCTTCTCGATCAGCGCATCCAGCGTCAGCAGCGGCTTCTGCTCGGCAGCCGCCTTCACTTCCTCCGTCTCGATCACCCAGGGATCGTTCTCGACAAAACCGGTTTCTCTCCAGATCCTTGTCATTGCCCGCCCCTCACGCCGCTTCCACCGCCGAACCGTAGAGCGCATCCTTGAAGGGCTGCGGTCCGACGCGGCGATAGGCTTCCAGGAACGTCTCCTCCCTAGACAGGCGAAGACCGAGATAGGTATCGACGATCGTCTCGACGGCGTCGGTCACCTTGTCCGGCTCGAAGCCGCGGCCGATGATCTCGCCGATGGAGGTGTGTTCGTCGCCGGAACCGCCGAGCGTAATCTGGTAGAGCTCCGCACCCTTCTTTTCGACACCCAGCAGTCCGATGTGACCGACATGGTGATGGCCGCAGGCATTGATGCAGCCGGAGATCTTGATCTTCAGTTCGCCGATCTCCGCCTGACGCGCCGGATTTCCGAAACGGGTGGAAATCGCCTGCGCCACGGGAATGGAACGGGCATTGGCCAGTGCGCAGTAGTCGAGCCCCGGGCAGACGATCATATCGGTGATCAGGTTGGAGTTCGCCGTCGCCAACCCTTGCGCCACCAGCGCCCGATAGACGGGCTCCAGATCGGCCAGCGCCACATGCGGCAGGATGACGTTCTGCTCATGGCTGATGCGGATCTCGTCGAAGGCATACTCCTGCGCGATATCGGCAATCGTATCCATCTGTTCGTGCGACGCATCGCCGGGGATGCCGCCGATCGGCTTCAGCGAGATGGTCACCATGCCGTAATCGGGATGCTTGTGCGGTTGCACGTTCTGGTCCACCCAGCGCGCGAACTCGGCGTCCCGTTTCTTCCAGCCGGCGAGCTGCGCCCAACCCTCGGCTCGCTCCGGCAGAGCCGGCGGTGCGAAATAGCGGGTGATCGCCTCGATATCCCCCTCCGGCAGGGTCAGCTCGTTACCCCGGAGGTGGGAGAACTCCTCCTCTACCCGCCGCGTCATTTCCTCGCCGCCGATCTCGTGCACGAGGATCTTTATGCGCGCCTTGAACTTGTTGTCGCGACGGCCGAAGAGGTTGTACACCCGTACGATCGCGGTGGTGTAGGTCAGCAGGTCCTCTTCCGGCAGGAAATCGCGGATCTTCCTGGCGACGAGCGGTGTGCGCCCCTGCCCACCCCCGACATAGACCGCAAAGCCGAACTCGCCCTTGTCGTTCTTCTTCAGGTGCAGGCCGATGTCGTGGACCTGGATCGCCGCACGGTCCCTCGGGGCACCGGTGACGGCAATCTTGAACTTGCGCGGCAGGAACGAGAACTCCGGATGGACGGAGGACCACTGGCGCAGGATTTCTGCATAGGGCCGCGGATCGGCCACCTCGTCGGCAGCCGCGCCGGCGAAATGGTCGGCAGTGACATTACGGATGCAGTTTCCGGACGTCTGCAGCGAATGCATCTCGACCGTAGCCAGCTCCGCCAGGATATCGGGTGTGTCCGACAGCTTCGGCCAGTTGAATTGCAGGTTCTGCCGAGTTGTAAAATGGCCGTAGCCGCGGTCATATTTGCGGGCCACATGTGCCAGCATCCTCATTTGGCCGGAATTCAGCGTGCCATAGGGGATCGCGATGCGCAGCATGTAAGCATGCAGCTGCAGATAGACGCCGTTCATCAGGCGCAGCGGCTTGAACGCGTCTTCGGCCAGGTCGCCGGAAAGGCGGCGATTCACCTGGTCGCGGAACTGCTCGACGCGGCTCTTGACGAAGGCGTGGTCGAACTCGTCGTAACGGTACATGGTATCCTCAGACTGCGATAAATGCCGCGTCGGCCGGACGATAGCCGGCTGCGTATTCCATGGTGGGACCGGCGGCTCGGATGCGCTCGCGCAGGCGGATCGGCCAAAGCCGCCCCTTCACCTCCTGCACATCGATCACGTTGACGTCAACCACCCGGTTGTCGGCGAAGTCGCGCTTGCCGATTGCCTCGAGCGCGGCCACCGCCTCTGCATGGCGCGCAATCAGTGCCTCCTGCAGGTTTTCCGTCCACCGGCCATTGGCATCAAGCCATACCGCAATGCCATCGCCCAGGCGATTGGCGGTCAAGACCTTGTCTGTCATGCTTCCATTCCCATCTCGGCGCGAGCTCTCGCCGCCCAGGCGGACAGAGGCTCGGATCGTTCAAAATTCGCACCGGCGACAGCTTCGCCGATAATGACCATCACCGGGCCGGCAAGATCATCCCGCGCCTCCAGTTGAGGCAGTTCCTTCAAGACGCCGTGGAAGAGTTGGCGGTCGGAACGGCTCGCATTCTCGACGACGGCAACCGTGGTGTCGGAGGACAGACCGGCCGCCATCAGCCGGCCGGCAACGGAGGCAGCTACGGTCCGCCCCATATAGACGGCGATCGTCGCACCGGACACGGCAAGGCTCATCCAATCAGGCAGGACGTCGCCGGTCAGGTCATGGCCGGTGGTGAAGACCAGCGACGAGGCCACCCCACGCAGCGTCAGCGGCAGCTCGAAATCGGCAGCCGCACCAAAGGCCGATGTGATCCCCGGCACGATCTCGTATGAAATACCGGCCCCACGCAGCGCGTCCATCTCCTCGCCGGCGCGGCCGTAGACGAGCGGGTCCCCCGACTTCAGCCGAACGACGCGCCTGCCTTCAGAGCCGAGCTTCACCAGCAAGCGGTTGATCTCGTCCTGCGATTTCGAATGGCAGTTCTTGCGCTTGCCGACAGGCAGACGCTCCGCATCCCGGCGCCCCATGTCGACGATCGCCTGCGGCACCAGCGCGTCATAGACGATGACGTCCGCCTCCATAAGCACGCGCTGGGCACGAAGCGTCAGGAGATCCTCTGCGCCGGGGCCCGCACCGACCAGCCAGACATGGCCCTCGACGTGTCCGGACGCCGCCAGCAATTCGCCGGCGGCGCAACGGGCCGCGGTCAGATCGCCGGCGTCGACGCTGTCGGCGACCGTGCCGGAAAAAAAGCGATTCCAGAAGACGCGGCGGGAAACGCCCTTCGGAACCAGCCGCTCCACCGTTGCTCGATAATCGACGGCGAGGGAAGCCAAGCGGCCGAGCGACGGCGAGAGCATCTGGTCGATGCGGGCACGGATCATCTGGGCAAGCACCGGCCCGGCACCTTCGGTACCGATTGCCACCGCGACCGGGGCGCGGTTGACGAGCGCCGGCGTCAGGAAATCGCAGACGTCCGGCTGGTCCACCGCATTTGCGGGAACACCTCGCATCCGGGCCGCCGCTACGATGGCCCGATCCTGCTCTCCGTCGCCGGTCGCGGCGAAAGCCAGCACGGCACCTTCCAACTGTGAGGCAGAGAAGGCTTCCTCGACCACCTCAATGGCATGGGCCAGCAGGAAAGCACGATAGTCATCCACCGGGTCTTCGGCATAGGCGATTAGGCGCGCGTCGGTATTGCGCAGTAACCGTGTCTTGGCAAAGGCTTCGTCGCCATTGCCGAAGATCGCAACTTTCCTGCCGCTGACGCGGAAGAACGCCGGAAATGTTGTCAATCGTTCGGTGGACATCAGGACTCCCAGTCGTGGTTGCACAATATCGTCCATCGCAGCCACAGACGGAAGAAACCGTTATGCCGGTTGTCATGGCAGCAAACATTTCTGTTCTCGCTTGCCGCCGTTCTTGAGTAAAAGCCACCGATCCCCCGGAGGCGCGCCCTGCGTGATTCCACGGCACGCGTCGCCAAACCCGCAAGGAAAAGCCCATGTCCCTCGCCGCCCGCCTTCTCGATGTCATGGAGCAGGACATCCTGCCGCTGACCGAACGCGGCGTTGCCGCCGGCAACAAGGTCTTCGGCGCGGCAATCCTCAGAAAGGCCGATCTCTCCCTGGTCAGCACCGAAACCAATAACGAACTGGAAAACCCGCTCTGGCACGGAGAGG
>JAEWKX010000022.1 GCA_023393575.1 Pseudomonadota bacterium | reverse complement strand
TATCGGCCAGATCGAACTTGTACGAGAAGCCGGAACAGCCGCCGCCTTCCACCGAAACGCGAAGTGCCTGCTTGCCCGACTCGCCGGCTACGATCTGGGAAATGCGCGCGGCTGCCGCATCCGAAAGAGTGACGTTGGGAGTGCTCATGTCTGCTCCTGCCGAGTTCAAGGCTCGGGAAAGGTTCATGGTCCCGGCTATGCGCCGCATTGCACTATAGGTATGAAGCCTTAAATGGCACGTCAATGGCGGCGATAAAGACGAGACCGGACACGAACATGGCAGTGGACAGACAGAGCCTTGGCTATGGCTCCGGAGAAAAGGCGGTCTATGCCGCCAATCCCTGGGCCTCGCGCGGACGGCTTCTTCCGGAAGAGGGCAGCCTCACCCGATCGGAATTCCAGCGGGACCGTGACCGTATCGTGCATGCCACCGCCTTCCGGCGCCTGAAGCACAAGACCCAGGTCTTCATCAGCCCGGACGGCGACCATTTTCGGACCCGCCTTACCCATACCATCGAGGTGGCGCAGATCGCCCGCGCGCTCGCCAGGGCGCTGAAGATCGACGAGGATCTCGCGGAGGGCGTGGCGCTGGTGCACGACTTCGGCCACACGCCCTTCGGCCATACCGGCGAAGACGCCCTGGACGAGGTGCTGAGGCCCTATGGTGGGTTCGACCACAATGCCCAGTCCCTCCGGATCGTGACGAAGCTGGAGCGCCGCTACGCGGATTTCGACGGCCTCAACCTTACCTGGGAGACGCTGGAGGGGCTCGTGAAGCACAATGGCCCGCTGCTGACGCCGGGGGGCGAGGGAACGCGCGGGCCGCTTCCGCAGCCGGTCCGGGACTATTGTGTCCTTCATGACCTGGAGCTCTCGACGTTCGCGAGCCTGGAGGCGCAGGTCGCGGCGATCGCCGACGATATCGCCTATAATACGCACGACATCGACGACGGTCTGCGTGCGGGCTACCTGACCTTCGAGATGCTGGAGGACGTGCCTTTCCTCGCCGCCCTGATGAGGGAGGTGAGGGACCGTTATCCGGGTCTGGAGCCGAGCCGCTTCACCCACGAGATCACCCGCCGGCAGATCACCAGGATGGTCGAGGACGTCATTGGCTTCGCGCAGCAGAACCTCGGTGAGATCCGGCCCCGCTCCTGCGCGGACGTCCGCTCCTGCGGCCGCGCCATAGCAGGCTTTTCTCCCTCCATGGCGGAGACGGACCGGCTGATCAAGAAGCTGTTGTTCTCCAGGATCTACAGACATCCGGAGATCATGCGGATTCGCGCCGGCGCGGCCCGGATCGTAACGGATCTCTTTGGAGCGTATATGCGAGACCCATCGCTGATGCGTAGCCACTACTGGGTGCAGCACATCGCCGGTCTGTCGCAACCGGCACGCGCCCGCCACGTGGGCGACTACCTGGCAGGCATGACCGACTCCTACGCCATTCGTGCCCATGGGGAGCTGTTTGACCAGACTCCCGATTTGCGTTAGGCAGCGCGCCAGCAGCAACGGCTTATCAAGGAATCCGCAAGACGCGGAGATATGACACATGAACCTCTTCGCCGACTTCGAATCCCGGATCAAGGATGCCCTCGAGACTATCGAGCTGATCAGGGAAAAACGCGCAGAGGTTGATTTCAGCCGCATCACCGTCGAGCCGCCACGGGATCCCAGCCACGGCGACGTCGCCACCAATGCGGCGATGGTGCTGGCAAAACCGCTGGGGACAAATCCCCGCGCCCTGGCCGACTCCATCTGCGCCGCCCTGAAGCGGGATCCCGATGTCAGCGCGGTCACGGTTGCCGGACCCGGTTTCATCAATCTCCGGCTTTCGATGAGCTATTGGCAACGATTGCTGGCGGCCATGATCACGGCCGGGACCGGTTACGGCCGCTCCACGATCGGAACGGGCCGCAAGACCAATGTCGAATATGTCTCCGCCAACCCCACCGGTCCCATGCATGTCGGCCATTGCCGCGGTGCCGTTGTCGGCGATGCGCTGGCCAATCTTCTCGCTTTTGCCGGCTACGAGGTCACCAAGGAATATTACATCAACGACGCCGGCAGCCAGATCGACGTCCTCGCCCGGTCGGTTTTCATCCGCTATCGCGAGGCACTTGGCGAGAAGATCGGCGAGATCCCTTCGGGCCTCTATCCCGGCGATTACCTCGTTCCGGTCGGCAAGGCGCTCGCCGATGAGTTCGGGACCCGGCTGCACAGCATGCCGGAGGAGGAGTGGATGCAGATCGTCAAGGATCGTGCCATCGATGCGATGATGGCCATGATCCGGGACGACCTGGAGGCGCTGAACGTCCATCACGACGTGTTCTTCTCCGAACGGCAGTTGCACGCTGGCGGTGCGCAGCGCATCCGCACCGCCATCAACGACCTCACCTTCAAGGGGCATGTCTATCGCGGTACGCTCCCGCCTCCGAAAGGTCAGTTGCCGGAGGACTGGGAGGATCGCGAGCAGACCCTCTTCCGCTCAACCGACGTCGGTGACGACATCGACCGGCCGCTGATCAAGTCGGATGGAAGCTATACTTACTTCGCGGCCGACGTCGCCTACTTCAAGGACAAGTTCGACCGCGGCTACGACGAGATGATCTATGTCCTCGGTGCCGACCACGGCGGCTACGTGAAGCGGCTGGAGGCCCTTGCGCGGGCGATATCCGGGGGCGAGTCAAAGCTGACGGTGTTGCTGTGCCAACTCGTCAAGCTCTACCGGAACGGCGAGCCGGTGAAGATGTCGAAACGTTCGGGTGACTTCGTGACCCTGCGGGAGGTGGTCGACGAGGTTGGACGGGATTCCGTCCGGTTCATGATGCTCTATCGGAAGAATTCCGAGCCGCTGGATTTCGACTTTGCCAAGGTCACCGAACAGTCGAAGGACAATCCGGTCTTCTATGTGCAATATGCGCACGCACGCTGCATGTCGGTCTTCCGGCAGGCAAAGGAGGCTTTCCCCGACCTGGATGTCGATTCGCTCGATCTCGCAGCCGCCGCCGACAAGATTACCGACGACCAGGAAATCCAGCTGATCGCAAAGATCGCGGAATATCCACGGCTAATTGAGGCTGCGGCACAGTCGCAGGAGCCCCATAGACTTGCCTTCTACCTTTACGATCTGGCAAGTTTCTTCCATGCCCACTGGAACAAGGGCAAGGAGCAGCCTGACTTACGTTTTGTTAACGATAAGAACCGAGAATTGAGTATTGCCAGACTTGGGCTGGTGCGTGCTGTCGCCTCTGTTTTGAAGTCGGGCTTGGCCATTACGGGCACTGCCGCGCCGGAAGAAATGCGATAGTATCGCCACCATTTCCCCACAAAGCACTGGCAATGCCCTTGTAAGTGTAGGTGGGTGGACGAGGTAATGGCAGACAACAACCTTGCGCGTAGCCGGAATGACGGTCCGGATTTCTTCGCCGATGACGATCCATTGGCGGAACTGGCTCGTATTGTCGGGTACGACGATCGCCTGGTTCCGAAACACCCGATGGCTGAGCGCCGGGAGCCTGCCTTCAATCTCGAGGATGAATTGCTTCGCGAATTCGAACGGTATGAGGCGCCTCGTCCGCATCAGCCCGTTCTGGCCTCCGCTCCTCCGGCCGTCATTGAGCTGCCCATGCAGATCGAGGCGCCTGCCGCAGGCGAGCCGATGTCGTCCGGGCCGCTAACCGAGACCGTCTCCGGCGACGATGTCCCGGAACTCGACTGGTTCTCTGCGGAAGAGGACTTCGCGGTTGAGCCTCCGCCCCCTGAAAAAGACGATGAAGCTATTGAGTTCCCGCCGGATCTGGCAGTGGCCAAAGTCGTCGAAGTGAACGGCGTAGGTCAGCCGGAGGAGTTTCCGGTCCAGGAGGACATTTCCGTCCCCCAGGAATTCGACCTGCCGGTACACCTGTCGGATGACGTCCGCGCGACGCCCCAGGCCGAACCGGAACTGGACCTGGCTGACGAACTGGACCTGGCTGACGAACTTGAACTGGCGCTGGGCGAACCTCTCCCGGCTGTGGCGACGGACGCACAGGCCGCTATGCCGGCCGACAGTCGCAAGCGCGGGACATATACACCCGGTTTCCGGATGCCGCTGGCGAACTTCAATGTCGCTCGCGAAGGGGGAGCCGCTTCCGGGCCGGCGCCCGAGCCGGCCGTTTTTTCCGAAAGCCAGGCCGTCGATCATAC
>JAEWKX010000009.1 GCA_023393575.1 Pseudomonadota bacterium | reverse complement strand
GGGATGGACAGCGGCCGCGGCGCGCTGGTCTCGGGCGTGGTGAAGGGGGGGCCGGTGGACGACGGCTCGATCCGCGCCGGCGACGTGATCCTGTCCTTCGATGGCACTCCGGTCGCCGAAATGCGCGATCTGCCGCGCGCGGTCGCCGAAAGTCCGGTCGGCAAGGAAGTCGATGTGGTCGTGCTGCGGGACGGCAAGGAGGAGACGGTCAAGGTGACGCTCGGGAGGCTGGAGGACAGCCCGGAAGATCAGGCGGCCGAGGACAGTGCTGCGCCCGAAGGCGAGGGGTCGGTACCGGACGACGGGGATCAAGGCGAGGAGCAGAACGGCGCGGCGGAGCAGGCCGGTGCGGTGGCGCTCGGCATGACGATCGCTCCCCTCGACGACGAGCAGCGTGCGGCGTTCGATATCGCCGAGAGCGTCGAAGGCGTGGTGATCACCGCTGTCGAGGCAGGCTCCGCGGCCGCGGAGAAGGGTCTCAAGGCCGGCGATGTCATCGTGGAGGTCGCCCAGGACTTCGTAGACAGCCCGACGGCGGTGAAGGACCGGATCGATGCGCTGAAATCGGAAGGGCGCCGCAATGCCCATCTGATGATCGCCGACCCGGCGGGAGCGTTGCGCTTCGTGGCTGTGCCGCTGGAATAGGCCGGGACTAGGATGCGACGCGGTCCGAAACCGCCGCGTAGACCGCGTGCCGCTTCAGGTGAGGATGGGTGTCCGGAACCCGGGGATGCTCGAAATCCATCTGCGGACAGCGCGTCATTCCAATCCGTTCCATGACGGCGGTGGACCGGCGGTTGTCTGCCACTGCGAATGCCAGAACCGCCGGTATGTCCTTGCTGGTGAAAGCGAAATCAAGCAGCGCGCGGGCAGCTTCCGTGACATAGCCGTGCCCCCAGAAACGGGTCGCCAGTCGCCATCCGATCTCTACCGTTTCTATGGGAAAGATGTCCGGCATGTTGGCGAGCGACAGGCCGCAGAAGCCGATCGGCTCGCTCGCTTCCTTGAGTTCAAGGGCGTAGAAACCAAAACCGGTATGACGGATGGAAGCGTTCAGCTTGTCCAGCAACGCATCGGATTCCGCATGGCTGCGCCTGAAGGCGAAATATTCCATGACCTTGGGATCGGCATTGATCTCCCGGAACAGATCGCGATCGCCCTCGATCCAGCTGCGGATGCGCAGACGGTCGGTCTCCAGGATGATCCGGGGCGGTGCGGCGTTCAGGCTCATACAGGAATGAAATCCGTTTTCCGGTAGCCCTGGATATAGAGGAGGGCGGTGAGATCGCCGTGGTCGATGCGCATGCGGGCCTGGGCCGCAACGACGGGCTTCGCATGAAGGGCCACGCCCGAGCCGGCGAGATCGAGCATGCCGAGATCGTTCGCCCCGTCGCCCACGGCGATCACCTCGTCCGTGGAGATGCCGAGCCGGGCGGATATCTCCGTCACCGCGTCGATCTTCGCCTGCTTGCCGAGGATCGGCTCCGCCACCTCGCCGGTAAGGATGCCGTCCTTCTCCAAGAGGATGTTGGCGCGGTTCTCGTGGAATCCGAGGCGCGCGGCGATCGGGTTGGTGAAGACGGTGAAGCCGCCGGAGACGAGGGCGGTATGGAAGCCCTGGGCCTTCATCGTGGCGATCAGTTCCGGGCCGCCGGAAGTGAGCGTGATGCGGCGGGCGATGACGTCATCGACCACGGAGAGCGGCAGGCCCTTCAGAAGCGCCACGCGCTCCCGCAGCGCAGGCTCGAAGGCGATCTCGCCGTTCATTGCGCGTGCCGTGATCGCCGCCACCTTGTCCTTGAGGCCGACGACGTCCGCGAGCTCATCGATGCATTCCTGGCCGATCATGGTCGAATCCATGTCGGCGATCAGGAATTTCTTGCGCCGGGTTTCTGTCTCCTGCACCACGAGGTCGACCGGCGCGCCGGCGATCACGGCCCTCAGATCGGCCTCCGCCGCCGGAATATCCGTGCCGTCCCTCAGGGCGATGTCGCAGGCGATGCCGTCCGCGAGCCAGTAGAGACCTGCAGCGTTCACCGCGTCGCCTGCACGTTCGCCCATCGATGGAGACAGCACGGGATTTGACGGATGGGCGATGAGCGTGGCAACGAAAGCCATATGAGAAACCTTGCGACAGAGTGCGACGCGATCCTGATAACGGGGCCGACGGCCAGCGGCAAGTCGGCGCTTGCCCTGCAGCTGGCGGCGGATACCGGCGGCGTCATCATCAATGCCGACAGCATGCAGGTCTACGATACCTTGCGCGTGTTGACGGCGCGTCCCTCCCGGGAGGAGATGGCGGCTGTCCCGCATCACCTCTATGGCCATGTGCCTGCGACACGGGCGCATTCCACGGGGGAATGGCTGCGGGACGTGACGGCACTCCTGCCGCAACTGCGTGCGGAGAAGCGGCTGCCGGTTTTCGTCGGCGGCACCGGCCTCTACTTCAAGGCCCTGACCGGCGGGCTTTCCGCCATGCCCGAGATCTCTCAGGACGTGCGTTGCCGGGTTCGGCTCTGGCTCAGGGAGGAAGGCGCCGAGCGGTTGCATGCGCAGCTTGCCGGACGCGACCCCGTAACGGCCGAGGCGCTCCAGCCGACGGACGGGCAGCGCATCGTCCGCGCTCTCGAAATGCTGGAGGAGACGGGCCGCTCCATCACCTCTTTCCAGCAGGAGCCGGGACCGATCGTGATCGACCCGGGCCGGGCATCGAAGTTCGTCGTGCTGCCCGACCGCACAGTGCTGCATGACCGGATCAACCGGCGCTTCGAGCAGATGTTCGACAACGGTGCGGTCGACGAGGTCAGGGCATTGCTCGCGCGCGATCCTCCGGCGGACGCCCCAGCGATGAAAGCCATCGGTGTCGTCCAGATCGCGCAGATGCTTCAGGGGCGGGTAATGCCGCAAGAGGTGGTCGAGCGGGCTTCGGCGCTGACGCGGCAGTACGCAAAGCGGCAGATGACCTGGTTCCGCAACCAGATGGACGAAAGCTGGCAGCGGATCGACGCGTCCGCGGATCAGTCTCTGTCGTCGTAGAGGCTGGTCAGCGGTTTCCTGATCAGGGTGTCTCGTAGCGAGCCTTCCCGGCGCAACGACTGCGACGAACGGAGGCCGGCGTTCCCGCCGAAGGACCGTGCATGGACCGGCTGCCGTTCATCGTCGCGATCGGGGCCGCGCGGATATGCGGATGCGTCCGGAGTGCGCTGTACGCTCTGCCGGGATGCTCCGGGAAGCATGTCCGGCCGATAAGGCTCCGGCTGTGTCGGAAGGTCTATCGGCGGTCGTGGCGTTTGGTGGGAAGGCGCGAGGCTGCGCGCCCAGCGGTCGAGTTCCATCTCGGCAGCGACGATGTCCCCGGTCTCGCCATCCTCCACAGAGAACCGGGTGCCTGCTTCGCCGATGTCGCCAGGGATCGGCTTGAACGCTCCGAGTTCCTGCGTTCCGAGCGAGCGCATCCGGGCCACGACGTTGCGGAGGTCCACCGTGTCGGGCGTCTCCTCGCTGCCCTTGTCGAGGACGCCGTTCGCCTTCGGAAGATGTTTCTCCTCCACGCGCGCGAACCGCAGCCGCATCGGCACCGCAATCGCTTCGCCGAAGGCAATCGCCTCGCCGTTGCCGAGGGATGACAGGAAGCTCAAGGTCGAGATCGACGAATTCGGTATGGCCGACCGGATGATTTCCTGGTCGCGGTCGTTTGCCAGGCGCATGGCGAACAGTGTCGAGCACTGCGACAGGATCGTCTGGTCGAGCTCTCCCGGCCGCTGCGTGATGACCCCGAGCGCCACCCCGTATTTGCGGCCTTCCTTGGCGATACGGGCGATGGCCTGCCGCGTAGGGAGGAAGCCCCGTTCCGGATCCGCGGGGACGTAGCGGTGCGCTTCCTCGCAGACGACGAGCATGTGGATCGCGCCATTGCTCCAGAGGGCCAGCTCAAATGCCATGCGGCACAGGATGGACGCCACGGAGTTCACGACTTCAGACGGAATTCCGGCGAGCTGGAACGTGCAGATCGGCCGGTCTCCGCCTGGAATGCGAAAGATGTGGGCGATCGTCTCCATGATCGTGTCCTGGATCGTATTGTTGGAGAACATGAAGTGATAGCGCGGATCGTTGATCGCCGACATGATGCGCAATTTGAGGGTTCTCAGGATCGGCTTTTCGCCGCGCCCTTCCAGCCGGCCGATCCGCTCGTCGATCAGCGCGAGGAGGTCCGCCATGCGGTAGGGCACCGGCGTATCGGCGGTGATCGAGCTCTTTTCGGTGGAACGGCGCATCAGGCCGGAGTCGCCGCCGCGGAAAGCACGCTTCGCCTCGGGAATGAGATCGCGCAGGATGTCGAGCTCTTCTGCCACCGGCGGCCGGCCGCGGAAAAGGACCTCGGCGAATTCCTCGAGCCTCATCAGCCAGAAGGGCAGGTCGAGCGTTTCCGTATCGATGACGACGGCATGATCGGGGAAGGCGGCCGCAAACTCGTTGTGAGGATCGAGGATCAGGACCCGGAGCTTGGGGTCTGCCTCGACCGCCTTGTGGAGAAGAAGCGAGACGGCCGTCGACTTGCCGACGCCGGTCGAGCCGACGATGGCGAAGTGCTTCGACAGCATCGAGGGGATGTGAATGGCGGCGTCGATCGATTCGTCCTGCGTCAGCTTGCCGATCACGCAGGTATCGTTCTTGCCGGCGTCGTAGATGCGCAAGAGATCGGCGGCGCGGATGCGATGGGCGACGGCGCCGAGATAGGGATAGCGCGAGATACCGCCGGAAAACTCTTCCCGGCCATCTGGGCCGACACGAACCTCGCCCAGAAGTTCGGCTTCGATCCGGAAGCCGTTGTCGTTTTCGCCCCAAGCCTTCTCGTCGGTCGTCATCGAATAGGCGAGCGCGACCACGCGATTGTCGCCGACGCCGATCGAGATAAGGCGGCCGACCGACCACAGCTCGGTGAGCGTGGTCTTTCCGTTCTCCGCAGTGGCGGCGATCGTCACGCGCGAGCCTGTGCAGGCAACCACCCTGCCGAGCATCCGGTTCCCGGGCGCATTGGTATCCCGGCGATCCTGTTCGCCAGCCGATATGGATTGGTGCAGGTCGTTGTTTCGCAAGACGAAGCCCTGTCATCGGGAGAAGAGCATCGATGCTCCCCGGCTGCTGTCCAAACCGCAATCTAGTGCAGCCGGTTTAATAAGTTGTGTAGGTACCGTCCTGCCGGCACCGGCCCGCCGGCCTTTCGCAGCGGGCGTAATTTTTGATGCCGATCGCGATGACGCAGAGCAACAATCTGTCTAACACTCGACGCATGAAAATCTTGAAGGTACTCATTGTGGTGGGAACGCGCATGGGCAGGATGGTATAACCATCCGGCGTCAGCCACCCATGCGCGAAAAGACAGGCTCCTCAAGGGGCCTTTTTTTATGCCTCGATCACGGAACAGCAGACAAGCAGCGGATGGACCAGACAATGACGGACAGCAACAATCAGATGACGGGCGCGGAGATCGTTCTGAAGGCGCTGAAGGACAACGGCGTCGAGCATATCTTCGGCTATCCGGGCGGTGCGGTGCTGCCGATCTATGACGAGATCTTTCAGCAGGAGGAGATCCAGCACATCCTTGTGCGCCACGAACAGGGTGCAGGCCATGCAGCCGAAGGTTACGCACGGTCGACCGGCAAGGTCGGAGTGATGCTGGTCACCTCCGGTCCGGGTGCGACCAATGCCGTCTCGCCGCTGCAGGACGCGCTGATGGATTCCGTACCGCTGGTGTGCATTTCCGGGCAGGTGCCGACGACGCTGATCGGTTCCGACGCCTTCCAGGAATGCGACACGGTCGGCATCACGCGGCCTTGCACCAAGCACAACTGGCTGGTGAAGGACGTCAACGAACTGGCGGGCGTCATCCATGAGGCCTTCCGGATCGCGCAGACCGGCCGCCCGGGTCCGGTCGTCGTCGATATTCCGAAGGACATCCAGTTCGCCACCGGCACATATACACCGCCGGGCGAGACACCCGTCAACAGGAGCTACACCCCCAAGTTGCAGGGTGATCTCAAGGCGATCCAGGTTGCCGTCGAGCTGATGGCGGCGGCGAAGCGCCCGGTTCTCTACACGGGTGGCGGCGTCGTCAATTCCGGGCCGGAAGCCTCACGCCTGTTGCGTGAACTGGTGGAACTGACGGATTTCCCGATTACATCCACGCTGATGGGCCTCGGTACCTATCCGGCATCGGGCAGGAACTGGCTCGGCATGCTGGGCATGCACGGCTCCTACGAAGCCAACATGGCGATGCATGACTGTGATGTCATGGTCTGCATCGGCGCGCGTTTCGACGACCGGATCACCGGGCGCCTGAACGCCTTCTCGCCGAACTCCCGCAAGATCCACATCGACATCGACCCTTCGTCGATCAACAAGAACGTCCGCGTCGATGTGCCGATCCTGGGCGATGTCGGGACGGTCCTCGAGGACGTGCTCCGCCTGTGGCGGGCGCTGCCGAAGAAGCCGGAAAGGAGCCAGACGCAGGAGTGGAAGGCGAGCATCGAGCGCTGGCGGGCACGGAACTCATTCGCCTACAGTCATTCGAACGACGTGATCATGCCGCAATATGCCATCGAGCGGCTGTACGAGCTGTCAAAGGGCAGGGACACCTACATCACCACGGAAGTCGGCCAGCACCAGATGTGGGCGGCGCAGTTCTTCGGCTTCGAGCAGCCGAACCACTGGCTGACCTCGGGCGGCCTCGGCTCGATGGGCTACGGGCTTCCGGCCGCGATCGGCGTCCAGGTCGCTCACCCGGAGAGCCTCGTCATCGATATCGCCGGTGACGCCTCGATCCAGATGTGCATCCAGGAAATGTCCTGTGCCATCCAATACAACCTGCCGGTCAAGATATTCATCCTCAACAACCAGTATATGGGCATGGTCCGCCAATGGCAGCAGCTCCTGCACGGCAACCGGTTGTCCAACTCCTACACCGAGGCGATGCCGGATTTCGTCAAGCTGGCAGAGGCCTATGGCGCCGTCGGCATGTATTGCGACGATCCGAAGGAACTGGACGAAAAGATCGAGGAGATGATCGCGGTGAAGAAGCCGGTGATCTTCGATTGCCGCGTCGCCAATCTCGCCAACTGCTTCCCGATGATTCCTTCCGGCAAGGCGCACAACGAGATGCTGCTGCCGGACGAGGCCACCGACGAGGCCGTCGCCACGGCGATCGATGCCAAGGGCCGGCAACTCGTTTGACGTGTTCCTTATTGAAGCAATTTCTGAATTAGTGGACGCAAGATCATGAATGCTCATCAACTACCGACCGGATCAGCCTATTTCATCGCACCCGAAACGGCGAAGGCCGAGAACCATACGCTCTCCGTGCTTGTGAGCAACGAGCCGGGCGTGCTGGCCCGCGTCATCGGCCTGTTTTCGGGCCGCGGCTACAATATCGAGAGCCTGACGGTGTCGGAGACGGAGCACGAGGCGCATCTGTCGCGCATCACCATCGTGACGCGCGGCACGCCTTCCGTGCTGGAACAGATCAAGGCGCAGTTGGAACGCATCGTGCCGGTGCACCGGGTGGTAGACCTCACGGTACGGGCCCAGAGCCTCGGGCAGGAGCGGCCGATCGAGCGCGAAGTGGCGCTGATCAAGGTGGTCGGTTCCGGCGAGCACCGGGCCGAGACGCTGCGGCTTGCCGATGCGTTCCAGGCCAAGGTGGTGGATGCGACCGTGGAACATTTCGTACTCGAGATCACCGGCAAGTCTTCCAAGATCGACCAGTTCGTGGCGATCCTGAAGCCGCTCGGGCTGATCGAGATCTGCCGCACCGGGATCGCAGCGATGAACCGCGGCCCGCAGGGGATGTAGTCAGATCATCTCGAGCGGCGCCGGCCGGTCGGGCGGCGGAAAGGCGGAGTCGAGCACCTGCAAGTCGTCGTCTGTGAGTTCCAGTTCCGCGGCTCCACGATTTTCAGCCACCCGGTCGGCATGAGAGGATTTCGGAATGGCAATAACGCCGTCCCGTTCCAGCAGGAAGGCGATGGCGACCTGTGCCGGTGTGGCCTGGTAGGCCTTGGCGATGTGGACGAGGGTATCGTGGCGAAGCAGGCGGCCCTGCTCGATCGGCGAATAGGCCAAGACAGCAATTCCCCGCTCCTGGCACCAGGGCAGGAGGTCGTATTCCACGCCGCGACGCGAGAGATTGTAAAGTACCTGGTTTGCGGCGCAGTTTCGGCCGTCGGGCACGGAGAATAACTCCTCCATGTCGCCAAGAGTGAAATTTGAGACGCCCCAGGCGCCGATCATGCCCCGGCGGCGCAGTTCCTCGAAGGCGTTGACGGTTTCGGCAAGCAGGTGTTCGCCGCGCCAATGCAGGAGGTAGAGGTCGATGCGGTCGGTCTTCAGTCGTTGCAGGCTGCGCTCGCAGGCGGCGATCGTTCCCTTGCTGCTTGCGTTCCATGGATAGACCTTGCTGACGAGGAAGACGTCGTCGCGCCTGCCGGAGATCGCTTGCCCAACCATCTCCTCGGCGCCGCCTTCTCCATACATTTCCGCCGTGTGTATCAGCGTCATGCCGAGATCGATGCCGTGGCGGAGCGCCTCGATCTCGCGGGCGGCACTGCGCGGGTCCTCGCCCATCTGCCAGGTTCCGAGGCCAAGCCCCGGAACAACAGAACCGGAGGGAAGGGTGACGGTGGGAAGAGTGTCGTCGATCATGACGCTCGGCTCTAATGGGAGAGGAGATAGATAAGGCGAACCAGGACGCCGCCAAGGCGGCTTGATGCCCGGTCGAATCGAGCCTAAACGAGAACCGGTCGCCCATGGAACGAGGCGGCCCGGACAAATCCACCGATTGGCGCCCCGGAGACCTCATGCCGCTGGAAACATTTCTGGCCCTGGTGCTGTTCGCCTTCACGACTTCGATCACGCCCCGCCCCAACAATATGATGCTGTTCGCCTCGGGTGTGAATTTCGGCTTTCGCCGTACCATTCCGCACATGCTGGGGATCGGCGTCGGCTTCCTGTCGCTGCTGATCGGCGTCGGCTTCGGCCTTGGCGCCCTGATGCAGAGCGTGCCGCTTTTCTACATGATGCTGAAATTTGCCGGCGGCATCTATCTCGTCTGGATCGCCTGGAAGATCGGGACCTCGCGCAGTCTTTCGGAAAGCGAGGCGAGCGCGCGCCCGATGACGTTCCTCGGTGCCGCGGCCTTCCAGTGGGTCAACCCGAAAGCCTGGGTGATGGCGGTGACGGCCATGGCGACCTATACTGATCCGGCGGCCTATACCGCCACCGTGCTGATCGTCGGCCTGGCGTTCGCGCTGGTCAACCTGCCGAGCGTCTCGACATGGGCAGGATTCGGCTCGGCGCTGCGGGACTGGCTTTCGGTTCCGGTACGTCTAAAATGGTTCAACATCACGATGGCGTTGCTGCTGGTCATCAGCCTCTGGCCCATGCTGAAGTAGGGGAATGCTCCAATGCACGACCAACCGCATGACGATGAGCACCACCACCACCATCACCGTGACAACCGCTATAGCGACATGCACGCGCGAGTGCAGGCGCTGGAGACTGTGCTGACGGAGAAGGGGTTGATCGATCCCGCCGCGATCGATGCGATCGTCGAGACCTACGAAGCGAAGGTCGGTCCGCGCAACGGGGCGCGGGTGGTTGCGAAGGCATGGAGCGAGCCGGATTTCGCGGCGTGGCTGAAACAGGACGCGACGGCGGCGATTGCAAGCCTCGGCTTTACGGGTCGACAGGGCGAGCACATGCGCGCCGTCTTCAATACGCCGGAGACGCACAACCTTGTCGTCTGCACGCTCTGCTCCTGCTATCCCTGGTCCGTGCTCGGCCTTCCGCCCGTCTGGTACAAGGCGCCTGCCTATCGCTCGCGGGCGGTGATCGATCCGCGCGGCGTGCTTGCGGAATTCGGTGTGACGCTGCCGGAGGACAGGAAGATCCGCGTGTGGGATTCCACTGCCGAACTGCGCTACCTTGTCGTCCCCGAACGCCCGGCGGGAACGGAAAGGATGAGCGAAGCGGGGTTGGCGGACCTGGTGACACGTGATTCGATGATCGGAACCGGCCTCGCCATCGCCCCGGAGGCGGCCGGATGAACGGTCCCCACGACCTCGGCGGGCAAATGGGATTCGGCCCGATCATGCCGGAGCCCGACGAGCCCTATTTCCACGCAGACTGGGAGAAACGGGCGCTCGGCATCACGCTCTCCTGCGGTGCCTTCGGGGCGTGGAACATCGACGAGAGTCGGCACGCCCGCGAGAATATTCTACCGGCGGACTATCTCGCGGCGAGCTATTATGAAATCTGGATCCGCGCTCTGGAGACACTGCTGGAGCGCCACGGGTTTGCCAGCGGCGAAGAGATCGGCGAGGGGCACAAGCTGCAGGCGCCGGCAAAGCCCAAGCGCGTGCTGACGTCGGACATGGTGCCGGACGTGCTCGCGCGCGGCGGGCCGTGTGACCGTCCCGTGGACACCCAGCCACGATTTTCGGTGGGCGACCGGGTGCGGACGCGTAACTTCCATCCCGTGACCCATACGCGATTGCCGCGCTATGCTCGGGGAAAGACGGGTGTGGTGGACGCCGTGCAGGGCTCCTTCGTGTTCGCCGACGACAATGCCCACGGTCGGGGCGAGAATCCGCAATGGGTCTATACGGTGGCCTTCGACGGCGATGAAATCTGGGGTGAGGACGCCGATCCGACCCTGACAGTCTCGATCGATGCCTGGGAGAGCTATCTTGAGCGCGTGTGAAGCAAGTTCCCTGCTTGCGCAGTTCACCGGCCTTCCGCGGTCGACGGAGGGCGATCCGGCATTTCCGGAGCCCTGGGCAGCCGAAGCCTTCGCGATGACGGTGCATCTTCACGAGAATGGACTGTTTTCCTGGACGGAATGGGCGGAAGCCCTTTCGGCCGAGGTTCACAAGCCGGGACGGGCCGAAGACGGCAGCGACTATTTCGATTGCTGGGTGGAGGCGCTGACGGGCCTGCTGGTGGGCAAGGGCATCACGGATGCCGATGCGATACTGGAGCTTCAGAAGAGCTGGCAGCGGGCGGCGGAGGCAACCCCGCACGGCAAGCCGATCGAGCTGGCAAACGATCCGCTATTCGGGCAGTCCTGATCTGCTTTCGTTCTTTTTCGGTTGCGATAGCGTCCAGAATCCTGCCATGTCGCAGCCATGCAGTTCGCACCGCAACAGGACGAGGCCCTGAAGGCCGTTTCCAGCTGGCTCAAGGATGGCCGCCAGCAGGTTTTCCGGCTGTTCGGCTATGCCGGTACCGGGAAGACGACGCTGGCGAAGCATTTTGCCGAGCATGTCGACGGCGAGGTTCTTTTCGCCGCGTTCACCGGCAAGGCGGCGCAGGTACTGCGCTCGCGCGGCGCCAGGAACGCCAAGACGATCCATTCGCTGATCTACCGGCCGCGCGGGGAGGAGGAGGTCTCCGACGAGGAGACCGGCAAGACGTCCATCTCGCCGATGTTTTCAATCAACCGCCAAAGCCCCGTCGCGAAAGCGTCTCTGATCGTCATCGCCGAATGCTCCATGGTGGCCGAGCAGCGTGGCCGTGATCTCCTGAGCTTCGGCTCCCCGAGCCTGGTCCTCGGCGATCCCGGCCAGCTGCCCCCCGGTTCCG
>JAEWKX010000403.1 GCA_023393575.1 Pseudomonadota bacterium | reverse complement strand
GCGGAATCGACCGCGCAGTTGTCCGGCATGCCGAACCAACCGTTTTTGGTCGTTTCGGTCGAGAAGGTGGCGCCGACTTCCGCGACGGAGGGATCGCCGCATTTCAGCAGCACTTCCCACTTGCCCGAGTTTGCGGAGAAGTCGCCATCGGCTTCCGAGATTTCGATGATGTGGCCGAAGGCGTTCTCGGCACGCGGATTGGCCGCATCGACCTGATCCGCCTTGCGCTTCGTGTTGTTGGTCAGCATGACATAGACCTTGCCGTTCACCTCGTTCGGCTGGACGTCCTCGGGACGATCCATCTTCGTGGCGCCCAGCACGTCGCCCGCGCGACGGGTCTCGATGAGCACGTCGGCCTGGCTGGCGAAGCCGTTCTCTTCCGTCAGCGGGCCCTGGCCGTGCACGAGCGGCAGCCATTCCATGCTGCCGTCCTCGTTGAACTTCGCGACATAGAGCGTGCCGGTATCGAGCAGGTCCATGTTCGCCGCCCGATCATCGGGATTGTACGTGCCGTCGGTGACGCACTTGTAGACATAGTCGAACCGTTCGTCGTCGCCGAGATAGAAGACCACCTTGCCGTTCTTCGCGACGATCGACTCGGCACCCTCGTGCTTGGTGCGCCCGAGCGCCGTGCGCTTCTTCGGCACCGAGTTCGGATCGGAGACGTCCACTTCGACGACCCAGCCGAAACGGTTCGGCTCGTTCGGCTCCTTCGAGAGGTCGAAGCGGTCGTAGAAACGGCCCCACTCGTAGCTGCCCTCCGGCACGCCGTAGCGCTCGTAGTTCGCCGCCTCCGGATGGCCGGCCGGCAAGTCGCCCATGAAGTAGCCGTGGAAATTCTCCTCGGCCATGATGTAGGTACCCCAGGGGGTGACGCCGCCGGCACAGTTGTTGAGCGTGCCGATGACCTTCGTGCCGGTGCTGTCGGCCGAGGTCTTCAGCCGATCATGGCCGGCCGCCGGACCGGTGATCCGCATCTCGGTATCGACGGTGATGCGCCGGTTGTTCCTGCCCTCGCGGACGACCTGCCATTTTCCGTCGACCCGACGGATCTCGACGATGGTACCGCCATGTGCGGCCATCTCCACGTCGACCTGCTCCCTGGTGAGCGGCCCCTGCTCCAGCTTTCCGTCGACGACCTTGACGAGGCCCGGAAACATCAGATGCGGGTTCGTATATTCGTGGTTGACGACCAGAAGACCGTGATCGGCCGCGCCGTCGAGCGGAATGAAGCCGACATAGTCGTTGTTGTAGCCGAACTGCCTCGCCTGTGCATCGGCCGTCTGGTTCACCGGATCGAACTCCGGCGAATCGGGAAACAGCGCGTCGCCCCAGCGCAGGAGGACATCCGCATCATAGCCTTCTGCGACGTGATGGTTGGCATCGACGCCAGCTTCCACTTCCGGGAAGGAAAAAGCAGATCCGGTGGCGGCTCTTGCCTTTTCGGCGGTCATCAGCGCAACGGGGCTGACGGTTGCCGCGATAGCGGACACCGCAAGCGATCCCTGGAGGAAATTGCGGCGGGAGAAGCGGCGACTGATGATCTCGCCCATCGTCGGATTGGGGCTGGAATTGTGGCCATCGCCGTCCGCTTCTTCCAGCTGGGTGGTCGGGAACATCTTCGGACAGAGTTCTTCGGTCATGGCAGTCTCGTTGACGCAATCGTTGCTCGACGCGTCGCAGCCTAGGAGCGCTCCATTACGGTTGTGCGACATCCTCCGCCGGCCGCTACAACACGCGCACGACCGTTCCGGCGCGCATGAAGCGAAGCAGCCGCCGCATGTCCCTGATGCTGACCGCGATGCAGCCTGCCGTCGGCTGGTAGCCGGGCCTGATCAGGTGGAAAAAGATCGCCGAGCCACGATGTCGCCGCCGGGAGGAAATGTTCCAGTCCAGCACGATGCAGACGTCGTAGAGGCCATCCTCCCGCATCATCTCCTCGTGGCTCGGCCGGAACGGCGCCCTGACCAACCGGTTGTAGCTCGGATGATCCGGCTGATCGCACCACAGCATATCCTTCGATATGCGCCGTATCGGCAGGCCTGTCTGGAGGGACCGGACGCGATCGCCGCGGGTGAAACCATGGAGGACCTTCATGGCGGCAATGGGCGTCGCGCCATCCCCCTCCCGCTTGAAGGCGGTTCGGCCCGACCGGCCAAGGGCAGCCAGGACGGTGATGCCGCCGAGGGTGACGATGCCCCGCGAGCGGTTTCCGGGAGCGGCCCGAACGGTGATGGCCGGTATGGAAACCTGCCCTCCCCTACGCAAATCGGCCATATTCCCTCACGATTTCTTGCCTTGAAGATGATTTGGTTTGAATTCATAGCACGATGCGACTTAGATCAAGTGCCTGAACCGATTGCTCTCTCGTCATGTAGACGAATGAGAGCAGGACAGAACAAGAGGCAAGAACATATGGCAGCCCGCACGATATTGCTGGTGGACGACGACGATGACCTGCGCGAAACGCTGACGGAGCAGTTGTCTCTTTACGAGGAGTTTTCTCTCCTGCAGGAGCCGAACGCCACCAAGGCGATGCAGGTGGCCAAGTCGAGCCAGGTCGACCTGCTGATCATGGATGTCGGTCTTCCGGAGATGGACGGCCGGGAAGCCGTGAAGCTTCTGCGCAAGAACGGCTTCAAGGCACCGATCATCATGCTGACGGGACACGATACGGATTCGGACACGATCCTGGGCCTGGAAGCGGGAGCGAATGACTATGTCACCAAGCCGTTCCGCTTCGCGGTACTGCTTGCAAGGATACGCGCCCAGCTGAGGCAGTACGAGCAGAGCGAGGACGCAACCTTCACGGTCGGCCCCTATATTTTCAAGCCAAGCCAGAAGCTCCTGACTACCGAAGACGGG
>JAEWKX010000069.1 GCA_023393575.1 Pseudomonadota bacterium | reverse complement strand
GCCTTGATGAGGTCGATGATGCCGCCAAGCTGATCGGGTGAAACCGGAGTCTCTTCAATGGCTTTGCCGGCTTTGTTCAAGGCGCCCAGCAAGTCGTTGATGACCCAGTTCGCGGCCGTCTTGCCGTCGCGGCCCGCGGCCACCGCTTCGAAGTAGTCGGCGATCGCCTTCTCCGAAACGAGCACCGAGGCGTCATAGACGGAGAGGCCGAGTTCGCGCACGAAGCGCTCCTTCTTGTCATCCGGCAGTTCCGGCAGGTGCTGCTTCAGATCCTCGATGAAAGCGTCGTCGAATTCGAGTGGCAGCAGGTCGGGATCGGGGAAGTAGCGGTAGTCGTGCGCCTCCTCCTTCGACCGCATGGAGCGCGTTTCACCCTTCGCCGGGTCGAAGAGCCGGGTTTCCTGGTCGATCGTGCCGCCGTCCTCGAGAATGCCGATCTGGCGGCGTGCCTCGTATTCGATCGCCTGGCCGATGAAGCGGATCGAGTTGACGTTCTTGATCTCGCAGCGCGTGCCGAAGGGCTCGCCGGGGCGACGGACGGAGACGTTCACGTCGGCCCGCATCGATCCCTCGTCCATGTTGCCGTCGCAGGTGCCGAGGTAGCGCACGATCGAGCGCAGTTTCGTCATGTAGGCCTTGGCCTCGTCCGAAGACCGCATGTCCGGCTTGGAGACGATCTCCATCAGCCCGACGCCGGAGCGGTTCAAGTCGACGAAGGACATGGTCGGATGCTGGTCGTGCATCGACTTTCCCGCATCCTGTTCCAGGTGCAGGCGCTCGATGCCGATCTCGACATCCTCGAACTGCCCCTGCCGGTCAGGGCCGAGAGAGATGACGATCTTGCCTTCGCCGACGATCGGATCCTTGAACTGCGAGATCTGATAGCCCTGCGGCAGGTCCGGATAGAAGTAGTTCTTCCGGTCGAACACGGAGCGCTTGTTGATCTTCGCCTTCAGACCGAGGCCCGTACGGACGGCCTGTCTTACGCATTCCTCGTTGATGACGGGCAGCATGCCGGGCATGGCGGCGTCGATCAGCGAGACGTTGGCGTTCGGATCCTTGCCGAACTCCGTCGAGGCGCCGGAGAAGAGCTTCGACTTCGAAAGCACTTGCGCATGTACTTCCATTCCGATGATCACCTCCCAGTCGCCGGTGGCACCGGGAATGAGACGTTTCGGATCAGGCGTGCGGACATCGACAATGGTCATGGAATGCTCTTGAAATCGTCTTGTTGGGGTTGTTCGTGAGGTAGAGCAAATGGCGCGGTGGCGCAAGCGCGGGCTCCTCCCCCGACACCCATATCGCCCGCCTCCCTTGGTAGAAACTTAACCGGCGGATGTCAGGCTGCAGACATGCAACCGAAAATCCTCACCACCCTTCTTGTCGCATATCTCCTCCTGAACATGGCGGTGTTCCTGATCTACTGGTGGGACAAGCGGGCGGCGATCGCAGGGGCATGGCGCATACGCGAGAGCACCCTCTTGATGCTGGCCTTCCTCGGCGGCAGCTTCGGGGCGGTACTCGGGCAACGGCTCCTGCGTCACAAGACCCGCAAGGAACCCTTCCGAACTATCCTGGCGCTCATCGCCTCGCTTCATGTCGGCGCCGCGACATTCCTTGCAGGAGCCTGGCTATTCGCACCCGATGCCATTCCCGTGTTTCTTGGTGTTCAGGCTTCTTACCAGGCAGGCCCGTAGGCCTCGGCCGGCTCCTCCACCAGAACCTTGGTGAGCCCAACGGTCTGCACCTCCCGGTCGAGCTTTGGGGAATAGGCCGCGGTCAGCCAGTTGACCCGGTAGCCGTGCCTCTCGAAGAACGCGACAGCCTGGTCATTGCGGGCATGGGTTTCGATCCGCGCCGTGTCAAAGCCCTGCCGCACGATATCCGCCTCGATCGCGGCGAGCAGCGCACCACCGAGACCCTGGCGCTGGAATGCGGGATCGATCCAGAAGTCGCTGATCAGTTCGTCGAGGCGTTCGCGGGCTGCCCAACCAGCCAGGGCACCGCCTTGTTCGATGACCGTGATCGTCAGCCAGGCGGAACGCGTGAAGGCCTCGAAGGCGGCACGGGCATTATCGCGGATCCCCGCCATCTCCCCGACGTTCTGCATCGCCTTTTCCCAGGCGCGCAAGCCAATGTCCCGCAAAGTCTCGGTCTCGTCCTCACGCGCGTTGCGAATGGTCGCCATGGCCGCCCCTGTTTGGCTGCAGTAGACCACTGAGTCCGACCGTTTGCCAAGTGGGATGGCGCAGACCGTGAAACCTTGACTTCACGAAGCAGCGCCTCTAGCGATCGAGCAGCCCTTTTTGGAGATTGGATGTCCAATCAGTCTGAGTCCCGCTGAAGGGTCGGCGCGCTTCACAGCACGTCCGGCCCCGCAAGAACGAACCTCCGACGTCGCCATGACGCCGGCACCGTTTTTGTGCGCTCGCGGAACGAGCGCCTATCAGGACCTCAGACAATGGACATATCACGCGCGGAACAGCGCATTCTCCACCTGCTCGCCCAGGGCGGCAGGATCGAACTCACCCGCGATGGAAACCGAAGGATCGACAGCCTTCAGCTCTTCACCCGCGAAGGCTGGGTGTTCAGCGGGCTCGACATCGTCACCTTCAGGAAGCTGAAGCAGAAGAGAGCGATTCGCTCCACCGGCGGGCAGCCCTACCGCATCACCGAGCGCGGTCTCGTGCTGGTGCGGGCGGAGCAGGACAATCGGTAGACCGCGGAGC
>JAEWKX010000109.1 GCA_023393575.1 Pseudomonadota bacterium | reverse complement strand
ATCCGGTTCTCGGCCTGCGTCTTCTCGTCGGCAAGCAGGGCGGCAACGATAGCTTCGTCCTCTTCCGGGGTGGTGCCCCGGGGTGCGGTGCCCTTCATCGGGTGGGTCTCGATGAAGCGGTCCCCATCGACGCGGAAGAAGAGCTCGGGCGAGCGCGACAGGATGACGGGGCCGCCGAGATCCACCAGCGCGCCGTAATGCACGGGCTGGCGTGACACGAGCGACCAGAAGGCCGCCTGCGGATCGCCGCTCCAGCGGGCGGTGACCGGCATGGTGAGATTTGCCTGGTAGCAGTCGCCACGGCGCAGGTGCTCGTGCAGCCTGTCGAAGCGGGCGCGGTAGGCCGCGAAGTCCCATGCGGCGCGGGGGGCAGACAGAAGCGGCTGCCGTTCCCCGGGCCGGGGTGGAGCGGCGAGGGGATGCCCGTCGGGTGCCGGGGCATCGAAGATTCCCATCATGACAAGGGGTGTCTCGCGATGGCCCACGATCAGTGGCCGCAGCTTGTCCTCGAAGACGAAGCCGGCCTCGTAGGACAGATAGCCGGCGAGCCAGCGACCGTCCCGCCGCGCCTGTTCGAGTTGGGCGAGGGCGGGCAGCACTTCGTCCTCCGTCCGGGCGATGACGATCTCGCGCGGCTCGCGGAACAGCAGGCTTTGCGACCGTTTGTCGTCGCGGAAGAGGACGTAGGGGCCGTGCTTCGTCATATGATTATCTGCGCCCGAGTTGCCCCGACGCGCCTCAAGCCTTGTCCAGCGCCTCCAATTCGTCGATCAGGCCCTCGATCATCGACAGGCCTTTCGACCAGAAGGACGGATCGGTGGCATCCAGGCCGAAGGGCTTCAGCAGTTCCGAATGGTGCTTGGTGCCGCCGGCCTTCAGGAGTTCGAAATACTTCTGCTGGAAGCCGGGCTCGGCGTTCTGGTAGACCGCATAGAGCGAGTTCACCAGGCAGTCGCCGAAGGCATAGGCGTAGACGTAGAAGGGCGAGTGGATGAAGTGGGGGATATACGCCCACCAGGTCTCGTAGCCTTCCGAGATGCGGATGGCCGGACCGAGGCTCTCCGACTGCACCGAGAGCCACAGTTCGCCGATCCGCTCGGACGTCAGTTCCCCTTCCTTGCGGGCAGTGTGGAGCTTGCGCTCGAACTCGCAGAAGGCGATCTGGCGGACGACCGTGTTGATCATGTCCTCGACCTTCTGGGCGAGCATCGCCTTGCGCTCCCTGCTGTCCTTCGTCTTCTCCCGGAGCGCGCGGAAGGTCAGCATTTCGCCGAAGACGGAGGCGGTCTCCGCCAGCGTCAGCGGCGTTTGCGCCATCAGCGCGCCCTGTCCGCCGGCCAGCACCTGGTGCACGCCGTGGCCGAGCTCATGGGCGAGCGTCATCACGTCGCGCGGCTTGCCCATGTAGTTGACGAGGACGTAGGGGTGCGCGGAGGGGACGGTCGGATGGGCGAAGGCGCCGGGCGCCTTGCCGGGGCGGACGGGCGCGTCGATCCACTCCTCGTCGAAGAAGCGGCGGGCGATGTCGGCCATCTCCGGCGCGAAGCCGGCATAGGCCGAGAGCACCGTTTCCTTCGCGTCCGGCCACGAAATCAACGCCTTCGGCGTTTCCGGCAAGGGCGCGTTGCGGTCCCAGAAGTTCATCTCGTCCATGCCGAGCCACTTCGCCTTCATCCGGTAGTAGCGGTGCGACAGGCGCGGATAGGCATCCTTCACGGCGTCCGCGAGCGCATCGACCACCTCGCGCTCCACCCGGTTGGCGAGGTGGCGGCTGTCGGCGATATCCTCGAAGCCGCGCCAGCGGTCGGAAATCTCCTTGTCCTTGGCGAGCGTGTTGGAGATCAGCGTGAAGACGCGGATGTTCTGCCGGAAGGTCTTGGAGAGGGCCTGGGCCGCCTTGCCGCGAACCTCCTCCTCCGATTCCTGCAGCATGTTGAGGGCGATCTCCAGCGGCAGCTTCTCGCCGTCGATCTCGAATCGAAGCTCGGCCATGGTCTCGTCGAACAGGCGGTTGAAGGCCGCGGCGCTGGTCATCGATTTTTCGAGGAAGAGCTGTTCCAGCCTGTCATCGAGCTGGAAAGGCTTGTCCTTGCGCAGGTCGATGATCCAGGGGCGGTAGCGAGCCGCCTGCGGGTCGCGTTCCATTGCCGCGTCCACCAGCGCATCATCGAGCCGGTTGAGTTCAAGCCCGAAGAACAGGAGGTGCGCCGAAAGGTCCGTCAGCTTCGACTGCACGTCGCCGTAGAACTTGCCGTTGGCCGGGTTGGAGGTATCGGAGAAATAGGTGAGGCCGGCGAACGAGCCGATCTTTCCGAGCAGGTCCTCCAGCGCCTCGTAGTCCGCCAGCCCCTGTCCCAGCCCCCCGGCCCCGGTCTTCGTCGCGGCGTCTGCGAGCCTGCCCTTCCATCGGGTCTCGAACGCCTTGGAAAGCGTGGTGGCGCGCTCCAGGTCGGACCGGAACTCGGGCGCATCGGGGGAGGGGTAGAGGTCGGTCAGCTTCCAGACAGGCAGCAGCC
>JAEWKX010000093.1 GCA_023393575.1 Pseudomonadota bacterium | reverse complement strand
CCCCTCCACCGCCGGTTATTGCCACTGCAGCATGTGCCGCCGGGCAACCGGCGGTCCTTTCGCCTTCCTGGTAAGGGTGGAGCCGGCCGCTATCGAGTGGACAGCCTCGCCGCCTGCCATCTATCGCTCTTCGCCCATCGCCGAGCGCGGCTTCTGCCCGGATTGCGGCAGTCCGCTGTTTCTCCGCTACGACGGCGACGGCCGCATTCGTCTGACCGGCGGCTCGCTCGATCATCCCGAACGCGTCAGGCCGCAATATCACTACGGCGTGGAAAGCCGCCTGCCGTGGATGGACTGCGGCCAGGATCTGCCGGAAGAGGAAACGCAGGAAACGTTCTGAGCGCAAAGGCTGCTCAGATCGCCGGTACCCATTTCCAGAACACCCCCTCCTGCCGCTCCGGATAATACTTGAACTCGCATTCGAAGCGTCGCCCATAGGTTTCCGCCGCGCTCAGTGCTTCCGCACTGACCGGGTTCATGCCGGTGCGCGGTGCGAACCAGTCCTCCAGAAGATCGTCCGGCACATAGGCCCCTACTCGAAGCGGAAGGGCGCTCAACGTCTTGTCGAGTTCTTCGGGTGGCATGCGGTCCTCCGTGTGCATCCTCTATTTCTCGCGCGGCTGTTTCAGCCGGGCACCGGGAACGACGAACTTGCCTTCACGCTTCGCCAGCATGGCCTCCGCGAGCGTACGGGCGGCGTTGCGCACCTCTTCCTGCAGCGCCCCGTCGGCATCCAGGGCCTCATGGCTGGTCGCATAGGGTTCCCAGTAGCCAATATAGCGGTCGAGCACGGCAAGGCTACCGGCGGGGATCAGTTCCATCGACTGCATCCAGTCGCTGATGCTGCGCCGGACGTTCTCCGCGCCTTCCGCATCGCCGTGCACCACGACGGAGAACAGCCGGTCGGCAAGGTGGCGCGGATAATCCCAGCCCCGCATCTCCATCTGCTTGGCTTCCTTGGCATGCTTGCCATGGGTGCTGGTGGGATCGGGATTGCCGCCGTCGGCGCAGACCAGCCGGTCCATCATCAGCTTCAGCGGCGACGTCGCCTGGTACCAGTGGACCGGCGTCACGATCATGATTCCGTGCGCCTCCGCCCACATCGGATAGATGTCGTTCATCCAATCGTGCACCTGTCCGAGGGAATAGTTGGGATAGCACGAGCACGGCCAGTGGCAGAGCGCGGCGGCGGTCGAGAAGCAGGCCTTGCAAGGATGGATCTGGCGGCCGTATTCGGAAGTCAGCCGGCTGAGGTCGAGGAGATTGACCTCGACCCCCGCCTCCAGCAGCACCTCCTGCGCGATGGTCGCCAGGCGATAGCTCTTGGACAGTTCGCCGGGACAGGTATGCTCGCTCCGCGGCGCGGAGTTGACGAGCAGCACGCGCAGCGGTCCATCCGCATCCTTGTGCCGTTCCTCCGCCTGCCTGACCGCATCACGTGCCGCAAGCCAGTCGCCGGCGAGATCGTAATCCGGATCGGCAAAGCCCGGCCCCGCCTTGCGGGTTCTCGGGCTCTTGCGGGAGTTATAATATGCATCCCACGCGGCATCTGCCACCTGCTGCAATTCCCCCGACAGCGTATCAAAGGCCGGATCGGGAAACTGACGGAGGAAGCGCCGAGTGAACTCTTCCCGATCCATCCGGGGACTGGGGCTCCCCTTGCGCGGTTCGAGGTCGTGGAGATGGGTCGTGGTCGTGTTCGGCATGAGAATCCCGATGTAAGGAGAGGCGTTCTGCAAGACGCAGGAACGCCTGCTCCCTGTTCGGGTTCCACCACCGTCAGGTGACCGCTATTGCGACGCGTGTTCCGGCTTCCCCTTTCGCTTCGTCGAAGCCATGTCGTGCAACTCCTTCTCGCTCATCGACTTCTCCATGCTCTTCGAGGCTCCCTTGAGCTCGTTCTTCTTGATGTCGCCACGCTTGGCGGCCAGTGCGGCGCCCGCCGCTTTCTGCTGTGCCTTCGATTTTGCCGGCATGTCTGCCTCCTCGGTTTGAGCCACGGATTCAACATTCGTTGGACCTCCTTGGTTCCGGCCTATCGGGAACCAAGCGCCATTCGCTGCCGTTTGAGGGCGACACAGCTTCGAAAGGAACCGGACGATGGACGCCAAGGACAAATTTGCGGACGAGAAGAACTCCTCTACCCGTTTCGAACAGGATGGACGCAAGCGTTCGGAAGACGCACTCCATGCGCAGATCGACATGACCAATCCGGATGCGGTCCGTGAAGCATCGCGGCTCGGCGGCGGCGACACTTATCTCGTGAAGACACACCTCGAAGACGGGGACGAGCGCGAAGACATCGAGAATGACGACGGCAGCATCAGCGCGCTTGCCAACACCGACAATCCGGAGCGCTGAGCACGCCTGGCAGCACCGCCTGGCCGGCGCCCGAGAGGTGCCGGTCCGGCAACCGGGACACGTCGCAAACCGTCTGGAGGACAACATGGACGCCGAGATCGCAATGCCTCCGGACAGGGCGTCGCGGGACATGATCGAGACAATGCCGCACATGGAGGCCAAGGCGGCCCCGACCCTGGTGGATGCTGATGCCGAGGCATTCGTCGCGGAGGCCCTGGAAGATCTGGTCGAATGCGGCATCCCGTTCCTGCTGGCAGGAACCTATGCCGTCAGCGCCTATACCGGCATATCGCGGCCGACGAAGGACCTCGATATCTTCTGCCGGGCGGGAGACTATGCCCGCATCCTCGCCCACTTCAAGGCGAGGGGCTACGAGATCGAGGTGGAGGATGACCGGTGGCTCGGCAAGGTCATCAAGGGAAAGCACTTCTTCGACGTCATCTTTGCCGGTTCCAACGGCACCATGCCGATCGGCGATGCCTGGTTCGACAATGCCCGGCAGATCGAGATGAACGGCCACCAGGTTCGGATCATCGCGCCCACCGAGCTCATCTGGTCGAAGTGCTTCGTACAGCTGCGCCACCGCTACGACGGCGGCGACGTGGTCCACGTCATCCTGCGGGCTCATGACCAGATCGACTGGCAGCGGCTGCTCAACCACATGGAAGTGCATTGGGAGGTGCTGCTGATCCACCTCCTGAACTTCCGCTGGATCTACCCGACCGAGCGCGACAAGGTGCCCGATTGGCTGCTGGATGAGCTTCTGGACCGCTTGGCAGCGCAGCGCCAGTTGCGGCTGCCGCAGATGAAGTTCTGCCGTGGCCGCATGTTCAGCCGCGTGGACTTCGAGTTCGACGTCAAGGAATGGGGCTTTGCCGATGTCGGCGGCGAAGGCGAATGGCGCGAAGGTGTCAACGAGGAACCGGAACAAGGAGGGCCGGCGTGACGAAGACAACCGAGGACACGGCAGCGAGAAAACCGCAGAAGGGCGACGGCAAGCAGAAGATCGCCGCCATGGGCGACCTGCATGTCAAGGAAAGCGGCGTCAACTCGTACAAGGAACTGTTCAGCGAGATCTCCCAGGCGGCCGACATCCTCGTGCTGACCGGCGACCTCACCGACCTCGGCAAGCCGAAGGAGGCCGAGCTTCTGGCGGGCGACCTGCGCTCGTGTTCCATCCCGATCGTCGCCGTGCTCGGCAACCACGACTACGAATGCGGGCATGTCGAGGAGGTGAAGTCGATCATCAAGGACGCGGGGGTCCAACTGCTCGAAGGACAGGCGGTCGAGATCAACGGCGTCGGCTTTGCCGGGGTGAAGGGTTTCGCCGGCGGCTTCGGCCGCTACATGCTGGGCTCCTTCGGCGAGCCCGCCATCAAGGCGATGGTGGCCGAAAGCGTCGAGGAGACCATGCGGCTGGAGAATGCCCTGCGGCAGGTCCGCTCCGAGCGCGCCATGGTGGTGCTGCATTATGCGCCGATCCCGGCGACCGTCGTGGGCGAGCCTCAGGAGATCTACCCCTTCCTCGGCTCCTCGCGGCTGGCGGAAACCATCGACCGTTTCCCCGTTTCCGCCGTCGTCCACGGCCACGCCCATCGTGGCACCTATGAAGGTCGGACGCCGGGTGGCGCGCCTGTCTACAACGTCGCCTCGCACATAGAGAAGCCGAGCGGCCGGCCCTATGCGCTTCTGGAACTGTAGGAACAAACCAGGCCCGCCGGCGGTTCGGCTCGCAAGGAAGGAGACCGTCACCATGACAGACCCGAAGAATCATCCCGAACAGGACCCTGCCGAGGGTTCCCGCGAAACCATCGACCGCGAACTCGCCCGCCAGGACAAGAAGGAACAAAACCAGGGGCGCGAGGAGACGGGCCGCGAATCCGGCACGAAGGGCAGCCCTGCCCCGGGGCCCTGAACCGGGCCCTAGATATGCAGCGCGTGTCCCAGCGCCTTGAGCGAGGCTTCCGCAAAAGCCTCCGACTGGGTCGGATGCGCATGGATCGTGCCGGCGACATCCTCCAGTCGCGCGCCCATCTCAAGCGCAAGGGCGAAGGCAGCCGAGAGTTCCGATATCCCCGCGCCGACCGCCTGGATGCCGAGCAGCAGATGGTTGTCGGCACGGGCCACGACGCGGACGAAACCCTCTTCCGATGCCAGCGTCATCGCCCGGCCGTTCGCCGTGAAGGGGAACTGCCCGATTTTCACCTCGTGGCCGGCCCGCCTCGCCTCGTCCGGGGAAAGCCCCACGGAAACGATCTCGGGATCGGTGAAGCATACCGCCGGGATCGCCACCTTCTCCCAGTTCCTCCGCCTGCCGGCGATGATCTCCGCCACCATCTCGCCCTGCGCCATGGCCCGGTGCGCCAGCATCGGTTCGCCCGTCACGTCGCCTATGGCATAGATACCGCGCATGGACGTGCGGCACTGTCCGTCGATACGGATGAAACGGCCCTCCATGTCGAGTTCGAGTTCCTCCCGCCCCCAGCCTTCGGTCACCGGGCGACGGCCGACGGTGACGAGAATCCTGTCGGCGCCGATGCGCCGCTCTTCGTTGCCGGTCTGCACCATCAGGGCCTCCCCGTCAGGGGAGAGAGCCTTCACCGCCGTCGCCGTCAGCACCTCGATGCCGAGCGCCGACATCCGCCTGGCCGCCGGCTGCGTCAGGGCCGCGTCGTAGAGCGGCAGGATGCGCTCCTGCGCCTCCACGATCGTCACCCTGCTGCCGAGCTTGGCGAAGGCGGTGCCGAGCTCCAGGCCGATATAGCCGGCGCCGACGACGGCGAGGCTCTTCGGCACCTCCGCCAGCGCCAGCGCATCCGTCGAGGAGATCACGCGGCCACCGAAGGGCAGCGAAGGCAGCTCCACCGGCGCCGAGCCTGTGGCGATCACCACGTTCTCGCACCGGACGATCTGCAGGCCCGTTTCCGTCTCCACCTCGACCGTCTTTCCGTCGCGGAAGCGGGCGCGGCCGACAAGCGCCTTCACCCCTGCCCTTTTCAGGAGATTGACGACGCCCAGCGACAGCCGTTCGGTGATGCCGTCCTTCCAGGCGATCGTCCTGGCGAAATCGATCGCCGGATCGGCGGCGCGGATGCCCATGGCATTCCGGCCGGCCGCCATGCCGGCTGCCGCCGCATATTCGTCGGCGGCGTGGATAATCGCCTTGGACGGAATGCAGCCGACATTGAGGCAGGTGCCGCCGGCCTTGGCCATCTCGACGATGACCGTGTCGATGCCGAGCTGGCCCGCCCGGATGGCGCAGACATAGCCGCCGGGGCCGGCACCGATGACGAGGAGCTTGCAGGTGATATCCTTCATCTCATCCCTCCACGAATATCATGGCCGGCGCCTCCAGGAGCACCTTCAGGCGCTGGATGAAGGTGGCGGCATCCCAGCCGTCGATCACGCGGTGATCGAAACTCGAGGAGAGGTTCATCATCTTGCGGGGCACGAACTGCGTGCCGTCCCACTGCGGCCGCACGGCGATCTTGTTGACGCCGATCACCGCCACTTCCGGATGGTTGATCACGGGCGTCGAGACGATGCCGCCCATCGCACCGAGCGAACTGACGGTGATCGTCGAGCCGGTCAGCTCCTCGCGCTGCGCCGTGCCGTTGCGTGCCGCCTCGCTCAGGCGCAGCAGTTCCCGCGAGCAGTCGTAGAGGTCTCTCGCCTCGACATGCTTCACCACCGGCACGACAAGACCCGCCGGCGTCTGTGCGGCGATGCCGATATGCACGCCGCCATATTGCCGGATGATCCCCGCCTCGTCGTCATAGAGGGAGTTCACCATCGGCTGGTCGGCCACAGCCTTCACGATGGCGCGCATCAGGAAGGGCAGGATGGTGAGCTTCGGACGGCCCGGCTTCTGGTCGGCATTGAGCCGGGCACGCAACTCCTCCAGGGCCGTCATGTCGACTTCCTCCACATAGGTGATGTGGGGAATGCGCGATTTCGACAGCGCCATCCGCTCGGCGATCCGACGGCGCAGCCCGACGACCCTGACCTCCTGGATCGCCTTGTTCGGCTGCAGGCCGGATCTGGACGGCGTGGCGCTCCCCTGCTGCAGGAAGGAATCGAGATCGTCGTGGGTGATGCGCCCGGCGGGGCCGCTGCCGGAGACCTGCCGCAGGTCGATGCCCGCCTCCTTCGCCCTCAGTCTGACGGCCGGCGAGGCCAACGGCCTTTCGCCAATCGCCCGCGGCGGCCCGTCGGAGGGCAGGCCGGGGAGTACACCAGAGGATGCGCCAAAGGGTACGATCCCCGGAGGCTGCGGTTTCGGCTCCAACTGCCGCGGAGGAGCCGGCACGTCGGGTGGCGCGGCCGCGGTCGGCTTATCCTCGGCAGTGGCAGGCCTTTGCGGCGGAGCGGGCTCATCCGCCTCCTCCTCCCCTCCCTCGCCGGCAGTTCTGATCTTGAGGATCACGGTGCCGGTGGCGATGACATCGCCCACCTCGCCGCCACGCCAGACGACCTCGCCCTCGACGGGCGACGGGATCTCGACGGTCGCCTTGCCCGTCATCACGGCGGCGAGTACCATGTCCTCGCGGACGGGATCCCCGACCTCGACGTGCCATTCCACCAGCTAGGCCTCGGCAACGCCTTCGCCGACATCCGGAAGCTTGATCGACTGAATTCCCATCCTAGGCCTCCATCAGGTCGCGAAGCGCTTCGCCGAGCCGCACCGGCCCCGGGAAATAATCCCACTCCTGGGCATGCGGATAAGGCGTGTCCCAGCCGGCGACGCGGGCGATCGGCGCCTCCAGGTGGTAGAAGCAGTGCTCCTGCACCAGGGCGGCGAGTTCGGCGCCGTAGCCGGAGGTCAGCGTCGCTTCGTGCACCACCATGCAGCGTCCGGTCTTCTTCACCGATTGCAGGATCGTCTCCAGGTCGAGCGGCACGAGCGTCCGCAGATCGATGATCTCCGCATCGATCCCGGTCTCCGCCGCCGTCGCTTCGGCGACGTGAACCATCGTCCCGTAGGCGAGGATCGTGACGGCCGTGCCTTCGCGCCGGACCGCCGCCTTGCCGAGCGGCACCGAGAAATAATCCTCCGGCACCTCGCCGAGCGGATGGCCCGCCCAGGACGTCACCGGCCGCTCGTGATGGCCGTCGAAAGGTCCGTTGTAGAGCCGCTTGGGCTCCAGGAAGATCACCGGGTCCGGGTTCTCGATCGAGGAGATCAGCAGGCCCTTGGCATCATAAGGATTGGACGGCACCACCACCTGCAACCCGCAAACATGGGTGAACAGCGCCTCCGGGCTCTGGCTGTGGGTCTGACCGCCGAAGATACCCCCGCCGGTCGGCATGCGGATCGTGATGCCGCAGGAGAAGTCGCCGTTGGAGCGATAGCGCAGGCGCGCCGCCTCCTGGGTGATCTGGTCATATGCGGGGTACATGTAATCGGCGAACTGCACCTCGACGCAGGGCTTCAATCCATAAGCGGCCATGCCGATCGCCGTGCCGACGATTCCGGATTCGTTGATCGGCACGTCGAAGCAACGGGTCTTGCCATATTTCTGCTGGAGCCCCTGCGTGCAGCGGAACACGCCGCCGAAATAACCGACGTCCTCACCGAACACGACCACGTCGTCGTCGCGCTCCATGGAAACATCGAGCGCGCTGCGAATGGCCTCGATCATCGTCATCCGCGGCATGCCTTACACTCCTGCCTTCTGGCGCTGGCGTTTCAGATGCGGCGGCATGGTCGCGGAGACGCCCTCGCACATGTCGCGCATGGAAGGTCGCCCGCCCGAATGGAGCGTGCCATGAGACTCCGCCTCCTTCTGCGCGGAGACCACCGTGTCGCGGATCTCGGCTTCCGTCTGCTTGTGGCGTTCCTCGCTCCAGACGCCGATCCGGATCAGGTGGTTCTTCAGCCGGATGATGGGGTCTCCGAGCGGCCAGGCTTCCGATTCCTCCTTCGGCCGATAGGCGGAAGGGTCATCGGAGGTGGAATGGGCGCCGACGCGGTAGGTGACGTATTCGATGAGCGTCGGGCCGATATTGCGTCGCGCTCGCTCGGCCGCCCATTTGGCCACCGCATGAACGGCAAGATAGTCATTGC
>JAEWKX010000061.1 GCA_023393575.1 Pseudomonadota bacterium | reverse complement strand
GAGGTCATGATGATCGGGCGGGCGCGCTTGCGGCCCGCCTCCACCATGGCATGCACCCGCTCCAGCCCGTGGCGGCGCATCTCGATGGCGAAATCCACCAGCAGGATGGCGTTCTTCGTCACAATGCCCATCAGCATCAGGATGCCGATCAGCACCGGCATGGAGAGCGAGTTTTGCGTGATGATCAGCGCCACCGCCACGCCGCCGATCGCGAGCGGCAGGGAGAAGAGGATGGTGAAGGGCTGGATCACGTCCTTGAACAACAGGATCAGCACCACCAACACCATCATCAGGCCGAGCAGCATCGCATTGCCGAAACTCTGCGTCATTTCGGCCTGAACCTTCGCGTCACCGCTCTCCGCAAGCCGCACGGTGGACGGCAGCTGGGTCTCGTCAACGATCCGCTTGAACTCCTGCGTCGCCGTGTCCAGCGCGGTTCCGAAGGGAACGTCCGAGCCGATGGAGACGACGCGGCTGCGGTCGTTGCGCTTGATGGAGCTCGGGCCTTCGGCGTAGTCGATGTCGGCGACGCTGTAGAGGGGCACGGTCTCGCCGGTCGCCGTCTTGATCTTCAGCGCACGGATCGAGGCGAGGTCGCGCCGCAGGTCGAGCGATGCCTGGACGCGGATCGGGATCTGACGGTCGTCGATCGACATCTTCGCAAGCTGGGCGTCTATATCGCCGATCGTCGCCACCCGGACGGTCTCCGAGATCTGCTGCGGGGTGATGCCGAGGCGGGCGGCCTCGTCCATGCGGGGACGGATCTGCAGTTCCGGTCGCGGCAGTGCGCCTTCCGAGCTGACATTGGCGAGGATCGGCGAGGCGCGCAGGCGCGATTCCAGCAGGCTCACCGCCTCGTTCAGATCCTGCTCGTTGGAAGACAGGAAGTTGAAGCTGAGCTCCCGCTCCGCCCGGTCGTTGAGCTTCGAAATCCTCACGTCGGGGATCGATCGTACCTTCTCGAACAATTCCCGCTCGACCTCCCATTGCGGCCGGGTGCGGCCATGGTCGGGAACCTTCGGGATCAGATCGCCGATAACCGGGATCGAACCGAGGCCCTTGTTGACGAGGGTCTTGAGCAGCGAATGGTCGATATTCTGCAGGATCACGCGGACGGTCGCGCGGCGCAGCTCCAGGTCCCCCTTCGGCGAGGCACCGCCGAGGATGAAGACGCTTTCCACCCCGTCGATGTCGCGTACGGCGTCATAGATGACATCGGTGCTCGCCGCGGTCTCGTCCAGCGTCGCATTGGGAGGCAATTCGACCGACAGCACGATGCGCGAAGAATCCTCGGGCGGCAGGAAGCTTCCCGGCACCTGGCTCAGAAGCGCGAGCGAGCCGGCGAGGAAGGCGATGGCGCCCAGCAGCGTCGCATAACGCATGTACCACTTGCGCGTCGTCCCGGTGACGAGGCGCGTATAGGCCTTCATCAGGCGGCCGTCATTGTCGTGATGGTCGTCCATCGCGTCTTCGGCGCGCATCCTGTAGGCCGCCATCAGCGGCTTGATGAGGCGCGCCACCATGAGCGAGAAGAACACCGAGAAGGCGACGGTCAGGCCGAACTGGATGAAGTACTGGCCGGGTATGCCCGGCATGAAGGACACCGGCACGAAGACGGCGATGATCGTGAAGCTCGTGGCGATGACGGCAAGCCCGATCTCGTCGGCTGCTTCCAGCGCGGCGCGATAGGGCGTCTTGCCCATCTTTATGTGCCGGGCGATGTTCTCGATCTCGACGATCGCATCGTCCACAAGGATGCCGGTCGCGAGCGTCAGTGCCAGGAAGCTGACGAGGTTCAGCGAGAAGCCCAGCAGGTCCATAACCCAGAAGGTCGGGATGGCGGAAAGCGGCAGGGCGACGGCGGCGATCAGCGTTGCCCGCCAGTTCCGCAGGAAGAGCAGGACGACGATGACGGCGAGGAGGGCGCCTTCCGTCAGCGTATGGAGAGCGGCCTCGTAGTTGCCGTAGGTGAAGTAGACGGAATCGTCGACCATCTCGATGTTGACATCGGGATGGGCGGCGCGAACGGTCTCCAGGCTGTCTGCCACGGTTTCCGCGACGGAGACCTCGCTTGCGCCCTTCGCACGGAAGACGGCAAAGGTGACGGAGGGCGAGCCGTTGAAGCGCGAGAAGGACTTCGGCTCCTCGTAGGTATCGGTAATCGTGCCGAGCTCGGAAAGCTTCACGAAACGGCCGTTCGAGAGGGAGATCGTCGTATCCGCCAGCTGCCGGACGGTCCGGGCGTCGCCAAGCGTGCGGATCGTCTGCTCGTTGCCGGCGACCTGGCCGCGGCCGGAGCCCAGATCCACGTTCGTGCCGCGAATCTGGTTGTTCACCTCGACGGCGGTGATGCCGTAGGAGTTCAACTTCGCGGGATTGAGCGCAACGCGGATCTCGCGGTCGGACCCGCCGTAGCGGTCGATCCGCCCGATGCCGGGCTGTCCCTGCAGTTCGCGTTTCACCGTATCGTCGACGAACCAGGAAAGCTCCTCCAGCGTCATGTTCGGTGAGGTGACCGAGAATGTCTGGATGGCCTGGCCTTCCACGTCGATCTTCGAGACGATCGGCTCCTCGGCGGTGGCCGGAAGGTCGCTGCGGATACGGTCGATGGCGTCCTTGGTGTCCTGCACGGCCTCGTCGGTCGGCTTCTCGATGCGTAATAGGACGACTGTCTGCGACTGGCCGTCGGTGACCGTGGACTGGATCTCGTCGACGCCGCTGATGGAGGCGACGGCGTCCTCAACCTCCTTGGTGACCTGCATCTCGAGTTCGGCCGGGGAGGCGCCGCTCTGGACGACGGTGATGGAGACGACCGGGACGTCGATATTCGGAAACCGCGTGATGGGCAGCGAGTAGAAGGACTGCAGCCCGAGAAAGAGGAGCAGTGCGAAACCGAGCAGCGGCGCGATCGGGTTGCGGATCGACCAGGCGGAGAAGTTCATCTTTGGTCCTCGATCAATTCGACACGGCCTGATCGGCCTGAACCGGCTTGATCCGGTCGCCGTCGCGCACGAAGGCGCCCGCCTTCTCCACGACCATGTCGCCGGCCTTCAGGCCGCTCGCCACTTCCACGAAGCCGCCATCCTGGATGCCGGCCTCTATCTCCACCTGCTTGACGATGCCGTCCTCCACCTTGCGGGCGAAGGAGCCTTCGCGCCCGGTCGTAACCGCCGAAAGCGGCAGGGCGAGGGCGGTGGTTTCCGAGACGATGATTTCCGCGCTTCCGTACATGCCCGCGCGGGCACCGCTCTTTTCATCGACGTCGATGCGCACGAAGCCGAGCCGGCTGACGGGATCGACGGTCGGCGATACAAGCCGAACCTCTCCCTCGATCGTCCCGGTGCCGCCGGCAATGCTGACGATGGCCTTCTGGCCCGGCTCGATCTTGCGGATGTCCGTTTCCGATAGGTCGGCCACCAGTTCCAGGGCGCCGTCGCGGATGACGGTGAAGAGCGGCTCGCCGGCGCCGCTGGCGATGGCGCCCACCTTGGCGTTGCGGGCCGAGACGATGCCGGCATAGGGCGTCTTGACCCCCGTTCGTGCAAGCTTCAGGTCGATGTCGGCGATCTGGCTCTCCACCACCTTGATCTCGGCCTCGCCGACCGACACGGATTGCCGCGCTGCCTGGAGGCGTGCCTCGGCGACCTCGGCGGCGGCCGTCGCACGCTCCACCTCGGAGACCGAACTCGTGCCCGTCTTGCCGAGTTTGACGGCGCGATCGCGCTGACGGATCGCGTCGTCGCGGTTGGCCTGTGCCTCGATCACCTGGGCCCGATACTGCGCCAGGCCTGCTTCCGCCTTTGCCTTGTTGGCTTCCAGCTGACTCTTCTGGAGGACGAGGGCATCTTCGTTCAGCGCCGCCAGAACCTGGTCGGCCTTCACCACGTCGCCGACATCCGCCTCCAGGGAACGGATCGACA
>JAEWKX010000043.1 GCA_023393575.1 Pseudomonadota bacterium | reverse complement strand
TTGGCTAGAGCGAAAGCTCACTCACGCCGCCGTTGCGGCCCGACCAGGCGAGAGGAGCATCCAGGAAAGCCTCCACTTCCGCCAGCGTCCTGTCGCCGAACAGCTTCTCCGTCCGGGCGACGGCGAGCACGTTGCGCCAGGTGGCAATGTGGTGAAGCTGCACCTTGCCGTTGTCAAAGCGGACCTCGGCTTCCGGGAAGATGCCGTAGAAGAAGAGCGCGATGCCGTGGTCGACCATGCCTCCGGCGGCGCGGATGGCATCGATGAACTTGAACATGCTGCCGCCCGCGGTGGTCAGGTCCTCGATCACCAGGACACGGGCGCCTTCCGGCATATGACCTTCGATCTGGGCATTGCGACCGTGGCCCTTCGGCGCCTTGCGGACATAGATCATAGGAAGTCCCAGCCGCTCTGCGAGGAAGGCTGCAAACGGAATGCCCGCCGTCTCGCCACCCGCCACGCAGTCGAATTTCTCGAAGCCCGCGTCACGCATGACCGTCGCCGCGGCAAAATCCATGATGGCGGAGCGGATGCGGGGATATGAGATGAGCTTGCGGCAGTCGATATAGACGGGGCTCATCATGCCGGAGGACAGCTTGTAGGGCTTGTCGGCGCTGAAGTGCACGGCACCGATCTCCCACAGCATCTTCGCCATCAGCTCCGCCATGACGCCGCGGTCGGGAAAGGTGGTGTGGATCATGCTGCCGCTCCTTCGTGTCGCTCTTGCGGAGCGCCATAGCAGCATGCCGCGCCATGCGCCAGATGGCGCCTCGCGGGCAGGTCCTCTCCCTAGCCCTCAACGTCCCAGTGAAGCGGGAACATCGGATCGAAGACGGTGATCGCTCCCGCGTCCGTCTCGCGTTTCTTCGGGAACTCAAGCGGCTCATCCCGCCGGACCAGCGTCATCGTCTCCGCGTTCGGCGGAAGTCCGTACCATGCAGGGCCGTTGAGGGAGGTGAACGCCTCGAGCCGGCCGAGGGCATTCTCCTCTTCGAAGACATGACCGAGACAGCTCATGGTGTTCGGTGCCGTATAGATCCCCGCACAGCCGCAGGCGCATTCCTTCAGCGGATCGACATGCGGTGCTGAATCCGTTCCGAGGAAGAAGCGCGGGTCGCCGGACGTCGCCGCCGCGCGCAGCGCCTGCCGGTGATGCTCCCGCTTTGCGACCGGCAGGCAATAGTAATGCGGACGGATACCGCCGACCAGGATCGCGTTGCGGTTGATGATGAGGTGGTGGGTCGTGATGGTGCCGGCGAGGTTGGCGGATGCCTCCTTGATATAGTCGACGCCATCCCTGGTGGTGACGTGCTCCATGGTCACCTTCAACTCGGGCAGGCGCTTGCGCAGCGGATCGAGCACGGTTTCGATGAACACGGCCTCACGATCGAAGATGTCGACCTCGGGGGTCGTTACCTCGCCATGCACGCAGAGGGGCAGGCCGATTTGCGCCATCCGTTCCAGAACCGGCATCGCCTTCTCGATGTTGCGGACTCCGCTGTTCGAATTGGTCGTGGCACCGGCCGGATAGAGCTTCACGGCCGTGATCCGGCCGCTTTCCTTTCCGGCCGCCACATCCTCGGGATTGGTTCCTTCCGTCAGGTAGAGCGTCATCAGCGGCTCGAAGCGATCCCCTTTCGGTACCGCCGCCAGGATGCGCTGCCTGTAGGCGGCCGCATCCGCGGTGCTCACGACAGGCGGCACCAGGTTCGGCATGATGATGGCGCGCGCGAAATGGCGGCTGGTATCGCCGACCACGCCCTCGAGAACGGCGCCGTCCCGCAGGTGCAGGTGCCAGTCATCGGGGCGGCGGATGGTGAGCGTCTTCATGAGGGAGCCTCGCGGTCGTGGATGCGATCCGCATTAGCATCAAAAACCCCGGATAAACAACGCCGCCTGCGCCCGAAACACCGCCAGGCAGGCGCCGCGCTCGCGAAATGGTGAAGCAGGAATAACGGGTGAAAGGCTCCGGTTCCTCGAATGCAAGGAACCGCTCACGAACTCGGACGTTCGTTAAGCAAAATGAAGAAGAAATGAATCGGAGCGCACAATGAAATCCCCGACCTCGAAAGTCAACAGGGGTTTTGCACTTGCCACAGGAACCGCAGCCGCACTGCTGGCACTGACGGTCTCTCCTGGCGCGCAGGAGCCCGCAGTCTCTTTTGCCGTACAGAACGAGTGCGACCGCCTCGCCGGCAGCCCCTACGACAATCAGCGCAACCAGACCTATAGCGCAGTCGAGACGGGAGCGATCGACAACGCGGCCATCGATTCGTGCCGGATCGCCTTCGAAACCACAGGCAATCCACGATTTGCCTACCAGCTCGGCCGCGCCCTGAACAAGGTCGAGGAGATGGACCAGGCGATGACCGCCTTCGAGGCGGCGGCGCAGGCGGATTATCCGGCAGCGAAGGTAAACTTCGGCATGATCCTGGGTCGCCTTGGCGACCACGAGCGGGAGTTCCGCATGTATGACGAAGCGGCACACGGGGGAAACGTGCTCGCCGCCTACAACCTCGGAGTCGCTTATCGTGACGGGCTCGGTACCCGTGCAGATGCCGGAAAGGCGCTTTACTGGTTCGAAAAAGCTGCAATCGCGGGCGACGATACCGCCGCGTTCAATATCGCCGTGATCCACGCCGAGGGCACGCTCGTTCCGGCCGATGACGAAACCGCCATCGCCTGGTACGATCTCGCCGCAGCCCGCGGCAATGTCGATGCGATGGTGAACCTCGGCATCATGCTCGAGACCGGCGAAGGGATCACTCCCGACCTGGAACAGGCGGTCGAGGCTTACGCCAGGGCTGCCCAGTTGGGCGACGAGTTCGCCGCCAACAAGCTCCTGGAACTGCACGAGTCTGGCGAGCCACACCCTCCGATGGTCAGTGGCCTCGAGGGGGGCATGACCACGCTCGTCCTCAAGGAAGGCGACATGGAAACCCCTGCCATCCTCGCCAAGGAGATCTGACCTCTCAGATGCTGCCGGCGGATGGTCCCCATACATCGGTCATCGCAAAGCCTTCCGCCAGCGGATCGAACGGATCGAGTGCCACCTGGGTAAGGCCGAAGGTGAAGCCGCGGCCGGTGATGGTCGGCACGATCGCCGGCCGCCCGGCAACCTGCGTCTCAGCCGCCAAGCCAACCTCGAATTCCGAGCCGATGATGGAACGCGACCGCAGCAGGTCTCCGACCTTCGCCTTCCCACGCGCATGAAGGGCAGCGAGGTTGGCAGAATTGCCGGTGCCGCAGGGAGAACGGTCGGCACGGCCGGGCCACATGGTCGTACAGGTCCGCACCGCTCCGTCCTCATCGATATCGCGGAACATCACGTAGGCGACGCCGGAGATCGCCGGGATTTCCGGATGCACGACGGGAATGGTCTCGTTGATAAGGTTCTTGAGGACCATTCCGGCCTGCACCAGCGCCGCCGCATTCGCCTTCTCGATCGTCAGGTTCACCTGACGGACATCGACCAGCGCGTAGAAGATGCCGCCATAGCAGAGATCGAGCGAGATCCTGCCCCAATGCGGCGTATCGAGTTCCACATCCAGCCGGTCGACGAATGACGGCACCATGGTAAGTCGGACTTTTTCGCAGCGACCGTCACGGCAGGTTGCGGTGGCCTTTACCAAGCCGGCCGCCGTCTCCAGTGTGACGACTGTTTCCGGTTCCCGCATTTCGACAATCCCGGCCTCCAGAAGCGCAGTCGTGACGCAGATGGAGTTGGACCCTGAGCTCGCATGCGCCTGGTCCGGCTGCAGGATGATGAAGGCCGCATCCGCATCGGGATGACGGGCCGGCAGGAGGAGATTGACGGAGCCGATCGGAGCCCCGCGCGGCTCGAGGCACAGGAAGCGCCGCAGTTCATGCCCCTTCGGATCGCTGTTCAGCCAGCGCAGCTGATCGGCAACCGTCTCGCCCGGTATCTTGGGCACGCCGCCGATTGCGACGCGGCCGATCTCGCCTTCGCAATGCACATCCAGCAACTGGATCGTCCGCTTCCAACGCATGGTTTCCTCCGATCAGACGTGACGGGTCACACCGCCGTCGACGCGAATGTTCTGGCCGGTGATATAGCCCGCGCCGTCCGAAAGGAGGAACGCCGCAGTCTTGGCGATCTCCTCGACCAGGCCCACGCGCTTCATCGGGATTTTCTCCGCCGTCTCGGGTTTGTGGTTCAGGCTGTCGATATAGCCCGGCAGGATGCAGTTCATCCGGATGCCGCTCGCGGCATAGCGATCGGAGTAGAGCTTGGTGAACGCGCCGGCGGCCGCACGGTAGGTACAGGAGACGGGGAACACGAGTGACGGCTCATAGGCCGCGAAGGTGGTGATGTTGACGAAGGCTCCCTTCCCCTGCCTGAGCATCACCGGCGTGACCAGCCGCGCCATTCGCACCAGGCTGAGCACCATCATGTCGGAGCCCAGGGTCCACTGCTCGTCGGATATGTCTAGGAGATCGCCTTTCGGCGGATGCCCGGTATGATTGACGACGGCATCGATGCGCCCATAGGCGGTCATCGCGGTGTCGAAGATGCCCTGGATATCCTTCGCCTCCTCGGCAACGCCCCGGAATGCCATGCCTCCGAGTTCGGCCGCCAGGGCCTCGCAGCAGTCGGAGGGCGACATCAGCGCAAGCCTGTAGCCCTGCCCGTGCAGTTCACGAGCAATGGCCGCCCCCATGCCGCGTCCGCCGCCGGTGATCAACGCCACTGGCCTTTCCGTTTCATCGATCATGATGCCTCCTCGAACGGTTCGATCGCAGATCCTGCAGTTGCTATAGCAGCAGCACAGGCAGCTTGCCTACGGCATGATGCCGTTGTTCGAAGGAGTTATCCGGAATGGAAGAGGGGAAATGGCGCACCCGAAGAGATTCGAACTCCTGACCCCCAGATTCGTAGTCTGGTGCTCTATCCAGCTGAGCTACGGGTGCGTATTGCGAAACGGCGGTGCCGCTTGCGTGGGCGATCCTCTAAATCGTCCTCTTGCCGATTGCAAGCGATTTTCCCCGCCAGATCCAACTTTTACCACTGGGCACCTCCAAGCGGCCCGTTTTGCTCGCATTTCATCAGGCGCGCACGCGATAGTCATCGAGCGCGACCGGCCGATCGGGGATTTCGATCCTGAACTGGGTGCCCGGACCTGGTTTTTCGACCAAGGCGATGGTGCCGCCATGGGCCAGCACCAGCTCGCGGGCGATGGCGAGGCCGAGCCCCGTGCCACCGGAGCGAGCGGAGCCGCGGAAGGCGGCGAAAAGGTTCTCACGGGCCTTGCGGGGCATGCCCGGGCCTGTATCGTCGATCGTGATGCCGACCACGCTACCGACA
>JAEWKX010000347.1 GCA_023393575.1 Pseudomonadota bacterium | reverse complement strand
TGGCGCTGTTTTGAGACGGCATGCACAGCCAGGGCCGCAGTCCAGCTGCTCGCCAGGAGGACGACGGTGTTGAAGCCGGCGATGCGGGTCGAAAGATGAAGTTTCGCGGCAGCAAATTCAGCCGGTTGAAAGACCGACACCACCATAAAACCGGCAAACAGGATGCCGAAGGTGACCAGTTCGCTCCATACCAGAATCCAGAGGAGCAGGTCTCCTCCCTCGTCGACGGGCTCTATATGGGAAGCCGGGACGTCCGCCATCTCTCATCTCCAGATTCGATTGCAGCGAAAATGGCTTCCGGTGGCGGCTTGTTCTTTGTCAAATCGCAAAGACGGGGCGGGTTCGCTGCCTAGAATGCGCGCAAAAAGGATGTTTCGAGATGACTGATGCCCAAGTCGGCCTTGTAATTGCCACCCCGATCATCGTCGCCTTCGCGATTGCTCTTAAAAGAATGGGCGTGCTGCAGGGCTACAGTTCCTTTGCCGCCGTGCTATTTTCAGTGGCGATCGCGGCGATATTGTTCCTGCAGCAATAGGCCTCCACCCGTCGAGAGAGGGTTCAGCCATGACGCAATTCATGGCGGCATTCGCCGTTTTCGTTGCGCTGCATTCCATCCCCGCGGTTCCGCACATCCGGGGAACGCTGGTATCGCGCCTCGGACACAGTACCTATATCGCCCTCTACTCTGCCGTTTCGCTTCTGGCGCTGGCCTGGCTCTTCTATGCCGCGCTCCATGTCGATCATATCGAATTGTGGGCGCCGGCAGCTTGGCAGGGGCATGTCACCTTTGCCGCCGCTCCGCTTGGGCTTTTCTTTGTTCTGGCCGGGCTTCTCAGCCGCAACCCCTTCTCGACTACCGCGCGACGAGGAGGGAGCGAGCCCGGTGCCATCGTGGCGGTGACCCGCCATCCGGTGCTGTGGGGCTTCGTCTTCTGGGCGGTTGGCCATATTCCCCCGAACGGCGACCTGCGCTCGCTGCTGCTCTTCGGTGGCTTTGCACTGTTCAGCGTCGGCAGCATGGCGATGATGGAGAAACGCAGCCGCAAGAAGCACGGTCCGGCCTTGGCGACCATGGCAGCCGGAACCTCCATCATTCCGTTCGCAGCCGTCCTGCAGCAGCGGGCACGGTTTCGGTTCGACACGCCGATGCTTTTGGCGCTGGCCGTTACCGCTGTCCTGGTCGGCTGGCTCCTCGCCGGGGGACATGCCTGGCTGTTCGGCGGCGACCCGCTGCTCTTCATCCGCAGCCTCTAGAACCTCAGCGTTCCTTTACCGACTGCATGGCGACCGAGGTGGACGTGCTCGCCACATGCGGCAGGCTCGAAATCTTCTCGCCGAGGACCTCCCGATAGCGGCGGATATTCGGCGTGCGGACTTTCAGGAGATAGTCGAAGCGGCCCGCGATCATGTGGCACTCCTCGACTTCCCTGATCTTGCGGACCGCCTGGTTGAATTCCGCCAGTGCCTTCTCCCTGGTGTCGGAAAGCGTTACCTCCGCGAATGCCACATGCTCCAGACCCAACTTGTGGGGATCGAGAACCGCGCGGAAGCCGAGGACGTAGCCTTCTTCCGTCAGGCGTTTCAGCCGGGCTGCGCAAGGTGTCTTGGAGAGACCGATGCGACCTGCCAATTCCGTAACCGGAATGCGCCCATCTTCGGAAATGATCTCGAGGATCTTCCGGTCATGCACATCAAGCTGGCTGTCCTTAGGTACATGCATGGGAAATTTCCCTCTGGAGACCACAATAATAAGACATTTAGACTTGAATCGTGCCTCTGAAAAGTCGGCTGCGAGCCTCTCTCTGCGATAAGATATGCCGGATTGTCACCCCTTCCGGATCGCCACAATGGTAAGCCAGCCCCAGTTCCATACCGATGTCCCCTCCACCAGTGCGCCTTTCGCCGATTTCGCGCCGCCGATCCGGCCGCAAAGCCCGCTGCGGCAGGCGATTACCGCCGCCTATCGCCGGGCGGAACCGGAGTGCCTGCAGCCGCTTCTCGAGAATGCGACGTTGCCGGAAACCATGCGTCTCGACATCAAGGATACGGCTCGCCGGCTGATCACGGCGCTCCGCGCCAAGCATACCGGGTCCGGGGTGGAAGGCCTCGTTCACGAATATTCGCTGTCGAGCCAGGAAGGCGTGGCGCTGATGTGCCTGGCGGAAGCGCTGCTGCGGATTCCCGATACGGCCACGCGGGACGCGCTTATCCGCGACAAGATCTCCGCAGGCGACTGGAAGTCGCATGTGGGCAGCGGGCGCTCCCTTTTCGTCAATGCCGCGACCTGGGGCCTCGTCGTCACCGGTAGGCTGACGGCCACCGTCAACGATCGCAGCCTGTCAGCGGCGCTGACGAGGCTGATCGCCCGTTGCGGCGAGCCGGTCATTCGTCGCGGCGTCGATATGGCGATGCGAATGATGGGTGAGCAGTTCGTCACGGGCGAGACGATCGATGAGGCGCTGAAGCGGTCGCGGGAGCTTGAGAAGCAGGGCTTCCGCTATTCCTACGACATGCTGGGCGAAGCGGCCACGACGGCGACGGATGCCGAGCGCTATTTCCGGGACTACGAAACGGCGATCCATGCCATCGGCAAGGCTTCGGCGGGGCGCGGGATCTATGAAGGGCCCGGCATCTCCATCAAGCTTTCGGCGCTGCATCCACGGTACACCCGGTCACAGGCGGCCCGCGTCGTGGCGGAGCTGCTTCCCAGGGTAAAGGCGCTGGCGCTCCTCGCCAAGAGCTACGACATTGGGCTCAACATTGATGCGGAGGAGGCGGATCGGCTGGAGCTGTCGCTCGACCTTCTCGAGGGTCTATGCCTCGACCCGGATCTTTCGGGCTGGAACGGCATCGGCTTCGTCGTTCAAGCCTACGGCAAACGCTGCCCCTCCGTACTCGACTTCATCATTGATCTCGCGCGCCGGTCGGGTCACCGCATCATGGTGCGGTTGGTGAAGGGCGCCTATTGGGATGCGGAGATCAAGCGTGCCCAGCTCGACGGGCTGGAGGATTTTCCTGTCTTCACGCGCAAGGTGCACACCGACGTTTCCTACATCGCCAGTGCAAGGAAGCTGCTGGGGGCGGCGGATCTCGTCTTCCCCCAGTTCGCAACCCATAATGCCCAGACGCTGTCGACTATCTACCATCTGGCGGGGCCGGAATTCCACGTCGGCAAATACGAGTTCCAGTGCCTGCACGGCATGGGCGAGCCGCTTTACGAAGAGGGTGTCGGCTCCGGCAAGCTCGACCGGCCCTGCCGCATCTATCCGCCGGTCGGCACGCATGAGACGCTGCTTGCCTATCTCGTGCGCCGGCTGCTGGAAAACGGCGCGAACTCCTCCTTCGTCAACCGCATTGCGGATGAAACAGTCTCGGTAGAGGAGCTGGTCGCCGATCCGGTGGCCGTCGTTCGCGCCATGGCCAATCCTGGTGCGCGGCACGACCAGATCGCGCTGCCGCGGGACATCTTCGGCAAGGCCAGGCCGAATTCGGCAGGCCTCGATCTTTCCAGCGAAACCACACTTGCCGCATTGAGTGCCGAACTCCGGCGAAGTGCCTCCATGGACTGGACGGCCGCTCCCATGATTGCGGGATCCCCTGCAGGCGGCGCATCGCGCGCCGTGCTCAATCCGGCGGATCACGCGGATGCGGTCGGCCAGGTGATCGAGGCGAGCGAGGAGGAGGCGCAGGCGGCTGTCAGGCTTGCCGCCGATGCCGTGCCCGCATGGGCCGCCGTAGCTCCTGCCGAACGGGCTGGGCGGCTGGAGCGGGCAGCGGACCTGATGCAGGAGCGTATGCCGATCCTTCTCGGGCTGATCATGCGCGAGGCCGGAAAGTCGCTGCCCAATGCCATTGCCGAGGTGCGCGAAGCCGTCGATTTCCTGCGCTACTATGCCGAGCAGGCCCGCCGCACGCTCGGTCCGGAGCATGCGCCGCTCGGCCCGGTCGTCTGCATCAGCCCGTGGAACTTCCCGCTGGCGATCTTCACGGGCCAGGTGGCTGCCGCGCTGGTCGCGGGCAATCCCGTGCTGGCGAAGCCGGCGGAGGAAACGCCGCTGATCGCCGCGGAGGCCGTTCGCCTGCTGCATGAGGCCGGCGTTCCGTCGGATGCTCTGCAATTCGTTCCAGGCGACGGGCGGATCGGCGCCGGGT
>JAEWKX010000325.1 GCA_023393575.1 Pseudomonadota bacterium | reverse complement strand
CTACGGTGTTGACCGATTTCTACAGCTTCCTTCCTGACGGGCTGAGAGACCTCGCGGTCGCCATCAGCGGCAAGTTCGTCGGCGAAGGCTGGCATCTGACCCTGGGCCTCGTCTTCGTACTGATCGTGGTGTTCCTGCCCGGTGGCATCATGGAGGGCATCCGGCGTCTCAGCGTCCAATTCCGGCGAATAGGCAATGGTTCCAAGAACGATCGCCGGGTCGGCGCAACCGCAGCTGCCGAATAGGGAGAATGGCACATGCAAGCTCAAGACAATGTTGTTCTCCATGTCGCCGATGTCCACAAGCATTTCGGGGGGCTCCACGCCCTGTCCGATATCGACTTGCAGGTCGAAGCGGGCAAGACGCACGCCATCATCGGCCCCAATGGCGCCGGCAAATCGACCTTGCTAAACGTCATCATCGGGCGGCTGGCCCCGTCAAGCGGAGCGGTCATCTTCAACGGTAACGTGTTGACGGGGAAAAAGCCCCACGAGATCAATCAACTCGGCGTCGCCCGCGTCTTCCAGACGCCGGAGATATTCTCCGACTTGTCTGTTGCCCAGAACGTCATGACGCCGGCGTTCGCCAGGCGGGATGGCGCTTTCAAGATCAACATGTTCCGCTCCGTGGAGAACGAAAGGATGATCCGTGAGGAAGCCGAGCACATGCTTGAGGACGTCGGCCTCATCGACCGCCGCGAAATACATGCCGGTGCTCTTTCGCGCGGTGACAAGCGTCGCCTCGAGTTAGCAATGTGTCTCATTCAGAAGCCGCTCCTGTTGCTGCTGGACGAGCCGACCGCAGGCATGAGTCGGCATGATACCAACACCACCATCGAACTTCTGAAGAAGATCAAAAGCAGGGGCATGACAAAGATCATCATCGAGCACGACATGCATGTCGTCTTTTCTCTGGCCGATCGGATCTCGGTTCTCGCAGGAGGGCGGATCATTGCTGACGGCCTTCCCGATCAGGTGCGCTGTGACCCGCGTGTGCAGGAAGCCTATCTCGGGGGCGCGCATAGATGGTCGCCATGGCTCGCGATACCCATCTCGCCACGACGCTGGCGGACGCACAACCGTTCTTCTGTGTCCGTGATATCCACGCCTATTATGGTGAAAGCTATATTGTTCAAGGCGTTTCACTGGACATCAGGCATGGTGAAATCCTGGCTCTGCTGGGGCGCAACGGCGCCGGCAAGAGTTCGACGCTGCGGACGATCGCACGCGTTGACGAACCCGAACTCCGTCAGGGGGAAATCTGGCTGGATGGCCAGCCGATCCACCAGATGAAGGCGTTCGAGGCGGCACGTGCCGGTATTCAACTCGTGCCGGAGGATCGACGCATCATCCAGGGCCTCACTGTCGAGGAGAATTTGACACTGGCCCAGGTCGCTCCCGGCCGAGGATGGGAGCTCGACCGGATCTATGGTCATTTCCCGCGCCTGGCTGAACGGCGCAAACAGGAAGGCACAACGCTCTCCGGCGGGGAGCAACAGATGCTGGCGATCGCGCGCGCCCTTGCACGCGACCTAAAACTCCTCCTGCTCGACGAACCGTATGAAGGTCTTGCGCCGGTCATCGTGCAGGAGATCGAGGGTATCCTCAACGAGATAAAGGCTCTCGGCATCACCACGATCATCGTGGAGCAGAATGCGGTGGCAGCGTTGAAGCTTGCCGACCGCGCGGTCATTCTCGACACGGGCGAGGTTGCATTCACCGGCACTGCGCAGGAGGTACTCGATAACGTGGAACTCCGACACGAATACCTGGCGATCTGAGGGCAGCGGACTGCCGGTCTTCGCGGAGCCCTGGAGTGCCGAGCCCCGACACGAGAAGCGTGCGGGAGTCGAAAGCCGCGTGATCGTGACGATGGAATAGCCCGGCCGGGAAGTCTTGGGTTGGGTTGGGACCATTTCGAGCGAGGCGTGGCGTTGTCCCCGGCACACGGGACGCGGTAGAAACTGAGCGCCAACTCCGGAAGGACGTTGGCGACAGCCGATGAATGGTTGCTGACGCCGACGCCGTTGAAGCCTCATGAAGAGCCCGTCTGGGGCATGCCACAGAGCGGCAAAGGGCCGGGAACTTCGGCATGACTGCCTGACCAGGCTGACCTTGCCGGTCCCACCCTTGAAGCCGATCAGGTCGGGTAGGGCTCGGCCGGGCGTGCGACGGTATCTGCATTGTCGACCGAACTGGCTCGACTGTACAGGATGACTGCGGGACGGGTGGAATCTCAGAAAGCTTTCACATGGTCGTAGATGCCGTCCTGCGGCGCTTCCGTCAGATCGTGAAGAGGAAGAATTCCGTCGGCGACACCAGTCCCTCCTTTCCCTTTGGAGACGTGGCAACTGGCCTCGATCTTCCGCACTGTGGGCCTCCGGGAATCGCGGCAATGCCCCGCAAGGGCACGGTCGTCGTTGCAGAGGTCGGTCCAGGTTGTTGGCTAGTCGGAACACACCGGTGAGGCAGGACGTTGTCATGTTTGCGGGCCGGGGGATATGGAGCGGAAGGACGATGCTCTTTCACCGAAACGCTATCGAGACGATCCAGTTGGGCGGATGGTCAACACCAGTCGTGCCGACCGGGGGTCCCGCGGAAAAGGCCAAGGGTTGCTCACGGCTCTTGCCGTTCCATCCGCGGCGAAAGAAGCTCCACGTGAACGGCGAGGAGCACGCGATGTTTGAGGAGGATGTCGCAGAGCAGCACGGACGCGGTCCTATTCCGGCCGCCGAGGGGCAGCCTTTGTTCTGCACCATCGGCCATTCTACCCGCTCGATTCCGGTGTTCGTGGATCTGCTAAGGATAGCTGACGTCCAGCTTGTGGTGGATGTCCGTTCTATCAGGAGATCGCGCACCAATCCGCACTATAATGAGGAGGTCCTGGGATCCGAACTTGAGCCCTATCAGATTGGCTATCTGTATATTCCGGAACTCGGTGGACGGCGGAAGGTGGAGAAAGGCATCAGCCAGGATGTCAATGCGTTCTGGAATAACCGAAGTTTCCACAATTACGCCGACTATGCCTTAACCCCAGAGTTCCGCCGAGGGCTGGAACAACTCCTCTGCCTGGGGGCTTCGCGGCGTTGCGCCATCATGTGCGCCGAAAGCGTCTGGTGGCGTTGTCACCGCAGGATCATTGCTGACTATCTTCTGCAACGGGGAATGCTGGTCGACCATCTGATGGAAGGCGGAAGATCGGTTCCAGCGGAACTGACCCGAGGCGCGGTTGTCCTGGACGAATGGAAGATCATCTATCCTGGCGCGGATAACCAGCCATGCTGTTGTCCGCGATCGGTTCGCGAGTGACCTGTTCATCCGTTTCCGTCTGTCGGCACGGCGCGCATCACCGGCAGATCGTGCCGATGCGCGGCGGCTCTCCGATGCCGCCAGCCCCTCTCTTCACGGCACAGCCAGAAGGTGAATGGCGGGCCGCAATTGCGTTTCCGAACATGCCGCCTCCTCATCCCTATCCGCCGATCCGTGTACGAGATCGGCGATCCAGCTCATCACCTCGCCTGCGCACAAGCAGAATCATCCCGGCGGCATGACGGCGCCTGCGCGGATAAAAGTCGTTGCTTCGCTATGACATCATGCGGAACATGCCCACCACGGCTCTGCCTGCTGGCGTGAAGTTTCGTGCCATCATTCCACCTCGTCGCTGTGGATGTTGAATCAGCTTCGGCTCCCAGCGGCACCTCACAATCGATTCATCGATCAAAGATCTGCTCAGCCTTGGCGATCCCGTGGAAGAAGCTGCCCGTTACGTGGCGGCGGCGACTGCCGGAGGGGCCGATATATGTGCCGAGGCCATCGGCGAGATCTGCAAGCGGCCCGTCGTTTCCCGGTGCCACCACCCGTGCGTAGTGGAATTCATGGCCGCGGATCGTCTCTCCCGGCCGCCCCAGACAGCAGTCCGACAGAAGTGTTGCCTGTCTATAGCCGAGATTCATCTTTCGCTTTGCGAAACTCGTGCCGTGGGACAGGAGGCCCGTCATCCGATGCGTCACCCCGTCGGCGTCTTCCAGGGTCTCGCCCAGCACCATGTAGCCGCCGCATTCGCCATGGACGGGGCTGTGTTCGGCGAAGCGTGCCAGTCCGGAGCGGAAATTCCCGGCGGCAGCGATGCGACCGGCATGCAATTCGGGGTAACCGCCCGGGAGCCAGCAGACATCGCAGTCGGCTGCCGGTGCTTCGTCCGCCAATGGTGAAAACGGCACCAGTTCCGCGCCACTCGACCGCCAATGACGGGCCAGATGCGGATAAAGGAAGGTGAAGGCGGCATCCTGTGCAATTGCGACACGCTGGCCCGGCGGATCCAGGGACGTTTCGGCGGAGCCGGCGGGAATATCGAAGGGCAGGGCGGCATCGAAGATGGCGTCCAGATCGAGCGATGCCTCCATGGCATCCGCCAGCCGGTCGATATGAACTTCCATCTCGGGATGTTCGCTGGCCTGAACCAGTCCCAGATGCCGCTCCGGTAGAATGAGCGTCGGGTCGCGCAGAACGGTACCGAGGACCGGCAGGCCGATGTCGTTGATGGCATCCGTGCAGAGCACGCGATGGCGTTCGCTGCCGGCACGGTTGAGAATGCAGCCGGCCATCCTCACCTGCGGATCATAATGGGCGAAACCATAGGCGATCGCTGCTGCGGTCCGCGATTGTCCTGAGACATCGAGGACCAGCAGGACCGGGATGCCGAATAGCCGCGACAGATCCGAAGCGGCGCCTGTCCGGTTCGGTTCGCTGCGAATGCCGTCGAAGAGACCCATGGCGCTCTCGATCAGCAACAGTTCGGCATCTTCCGCCTGTCCGATGGACAGATGGCGAAGCAGCG
>JAEWKX010000319.1 GCA_023393575.1 Pseudomonadota bacterium | reverse complement strand
CCCTGCGCGGCTCGCACGAAGGCTTCTCCCCTTCCCTCATCGGCATGATCGGCGCCGGCTACAGCGTCGGATTTGCCATCGGCTGCATCTACGTCACGCGGCTGCTTCGCCAGATCGGCCATATCCGCACTTTTTCCGCCATGGCGGCGATCGGCGCCTCCTGCTCGCTGGCGATGTCGCTCATCATCGATCCGACCTTCTGGTTTTTGATGCGCTTCATCATAGGGATCGCGGTGGCGAGCCTGTTCGCGACGGTGGAAAGCTGGATCAACGCCAAGGTGACGAACGCCAATCGGGCCCGGACGCTTTCCATATACCGGCTCGTGGACCTCGGTTCGGTGACGGCGGCCCAGTACATGATCCCGGTGGCGGGCATCGAGGGGACGGTGATCTTCAGCATCATCGCCATCGCCATGACGCTGTCGCTGGTGCCGATTTCGGTCGCGGACCGGTCGAGCCCGACGCCACCTGAGGCGATCCGCTTCGACCTCAAGGCCGTGTGGCGCATTTCGCCGCTGGCGGTGGTCGGCGTCGTCTGCGTCGGTCTCGCCATGGCCGCCTTCCGCAATATCGGGCCGATCTACGGCGAGACGATCGGCATGAGCATTACCTCGATCGCCACCTTCATGAGCGCCGGCATCATCGGCGGGGTCGTGCTGCAATACCCGCTCGGAGTCTATTCCGACCGGCTGGACCGGCGCACGGTGATCGTCTGGACCACGATCGGCTCGATCCTGACCGGCGCCTATCTCTCGTTCGGCGCAGGCACCGACGAGACGGCCAACATCATCGGCGTCTTCCTGTTCGGCGCCTTCTCCATGCCCCTCTATTCGCTCTGTTCCGCCCACGGCAACGACTATGCCGGGGACGGCGAGCATGCGCTCGTGTCGGCAGGACTGCTCTTCTACTGGTCGATCGGCGCCACCGTCGGGCCGCTGCTCGCCTCGCTGCTGCTCGAATATTACGGGCCGGAGGTCTTCTTCATCTATACCTCGGTGATCTTCTCGGGATTTGCGGTCTTCACGCTGAGGCGGATGGGAGCACGCCCGCCGGTGCCGCCGGAAGAGAGGCCAAGACGTTTTCGCGCGCTGCTCAGGACATCTGCCTACTTCAACAAGCTGGCCGCGCCGCCGGACAAGGAAGATCGCCGCTGATCGCCGGGTTATATTGACATATGGGGCCGGAAGGAGAAGGAAGGTTTATCCTTTCTCTCTACCCATTGTTGTGACCGGACCTGATGATCGAAACGACTGCCGCCCTTGAAGACGCCTGCACCAGGCTCGCCCAATCGGACTTCATCACCATCGACACCGAATTCCTGCGCGAGACGACCTTCTGGCCTCAGCTCTGCCTGATCCAGATGGCGAGCCCGACGCTGGAGGTGCTGGTCGATCCGCTCGCCAAGGGACTGGACCTCAAGCCGTTCTTCGAACTGATGGCCAATCCCGGCGTGGTGAAGGTCTTCCATGCCGCGCGACAGGATATCGAGATCATCCACCACCTCGGCAATCTCGTGCCGCATCCGATATTCGATACGCAGGTGGCAGCCATGGTCTGCGGCTTCGGCGACAGCGTTTCCTACGACCAGCTCGTGCAGCGGACCACCGGCGCCCATATCGACAAATCCTCGCGCTTTACCGACTGGAGCCGCCGGCCGCTGTCGGACAAGCAGCTCGAATATGCGCTGGCGGACGTGACGCATCTGCGCGACGTCTACGCGGCGCTCAAGGCACAGCTGGAGCGCGAGGGCCGGGCCGGCTGGCTGACCGAGGAAATGGCGATCCTCGAATCGCCCGGCACCTACGACATTCATCCGGACGATGCCTGGCTGAGGCTGAAGGCCCGGCTGCGCAAGCCGAGCGAGCTCGCCATCCTCAAGTTCGTCGCCGCCTGGCGCGAGCGCGAGGCGCGCAGCCGCGACGTGCCGCGGTCGCGGGTGCTGAAGGACGACGCGAGCTACGAGATCGCGCAGCAGCAGCCGAAGGATGCGGAAGCGCTGTCGCGGCTGCGCACCATCCCCAAGGGCTGGGAGCGCTCCGCCTCGGGCACGGCCATCATCGAGGCTGTCAACGCGGCGCTGGCGCTGCCGAAATCCGAGATGCCGCATGCGCCGAAGCCCACCCGTTCTCCGGAAGGCACCGGCGCGGCCGTCGAACTTCTCAAGGTGCTGCTGAAGCTCATCTCCGACAGGGAGGGCGTCGCCGCCAAGATCATCGCCAATACCGACGATCTGGAAAAGATCGCGGCGGAAGGCGAAGGCGCCGACGTGGCGGTGCTCCACGGCTGGCGTCGCGAACTGTTCGGGGAGACCGCCTTGCGGCTGATCTCAGGCGGCGTCGCGCTGCGCGTCGTGGGCAAGAAGGTCGAGGCGGTGGAGCTTTAGGCGACCGGCTTAAAGCTTCCACGGATCGATCACTGCCATGCCGGCGGCCTCGAAAGCGAGGTATCGCGGATGGGGACCGGGCGAAAAGCGCCGGAGCCGGCCGCGCGGATGCGGCGGCAGCAGCGGGCTTTTCCGGCCAGGCGCATTTCACGCGCCATTTCAAGAAGACCCACGGCATGACGCCGGGAGGCTGGGGCGTCTTGAGCCGCGCATCCTGCCGGTTCGGCTGCCCTTCATCAATCTGTCAAACGCCTATCAACTCCCCGTCACGGGAGGCTCCTAGGAGAGGTTGTTCCAACCTCTCATCACAGGTGTTCCATGACCAGAACCTTGCTTGCCTCCGTCGCCCTTGCGGCCCTTTTTGGCAACTCCGCTCTCGCAGAGGAGAGAGAATTCCCGGCGACCCTCGTTTCGCACGCCATCCTGCCGGCCAACACGATCATTCCGGCACCCGAAGACGCGCCGGAGCACTTGCAGACCTCCGGCAAGTTCTCTACCGCGGACCGCAAGCGGGCTGCCGGTCCCGGCACCGTGCCGGGGAAGGACGGCGTGCGCCCGACCGGCCTTTCGCTTCCCTTCGACGGCCAGCCGGTACAGGGCTTCTCCGGCATCAAGACCATGCAGGACGGTACCTTCTGGAGCCTGTCGGACAACGGATTCGGCTCGAAAAGCAACTCCAGCGACGCCATGCTGATGCTGCACAATATCCGCTTCGACTGGGAGAACGGCGCCGTCGAGCGCCTGAGCACGGTGTTCCTGACCGATCCGGACCGCAAGGCCCCCTTCCCGATCGTCATGGAAGGTTCCGACAAGCGCTACCTGACGGGCGCCGATTTCGACGTGGAATCGATCCAGCCAGTCGACGACGGCTTCTGGGTGGGCGAGGAGTTCGGCCCCTATATCCTCAAGTTCACGACCGACGGCAGGCTGACCGAGGTCATCGCGACAGCGGTCGGCGACAAACCGGTACTCTCGCCCGACAACCCGACGCTCGTCACGCCGGCCAACCCGGCGGCGAAGATGGCAAGCTTCAACCTGAAGCGCTCCGGAGGCTATGAAGGACTTGCCATGTCGAAAGACGGTTCCAAGCTCTACGGCCTGCTGGAGGGTCCCCTCTACATGGAAGACGGCACGGTGGAGCAGGCGGATGGCCAGGCGGCGCTCCGGATCATCGAGCTCGACACCGCCTCGAAGAGCTGGACGGGCCGCTCCTGGCTCTATCCGCTGTCGACCGGCGGCGAGGCGATCGGCGACTTCAACATGATCGACGAAACGACGGCGCTGGTGATCGAGCGCGACAACGGCGCCGGCACCGCCGACCGCGCCTGTGCCGATCCCAAGAAGCCGGAGGCGACCTGCTTTGCGGTGCCCGCCAAGCACAAGCGGATCTACAAGATCGAGATGACCGACGAGAACGCCGGGAAGGCCGTGCGCAAGATCGGCTATATCGATCTCATGCAGATCAAGGACCCGCAGGGTGTGGCCCGCCAGGGCGGTGGCGAAGGCTTCTACGACATGCCTTTCGTCACGATCGAGGACGTCGACGTCGTGGACGAGACCCATATCGTCGTCGGCAACGACAACAACCTGCCGTTCTCGGCCGGCCGCGCCCTGGACAAGGCGGACGACAACGAGTTCGTGCTGCTGGAAGTCGGCGATCTCCTGGCGGCGAAGTAAGCCGCAGCCATTGGTATCCGGAGCGCCCGGTGAAGGCC
>JAEWKX010000313.1 GCA_023393575.1 Pseudomonadota bacterium | reverse complement strand
CGGGAGAAGGAGGGCGAGCGGCTACTCTTCGTGTTCAACCTGACGCGGGAGGCACAGGATTTTCCGCTGCCGGCGGCAATGCGAAGCTGCCTGCCGATCCCGATGCCGGGCTTTGCGCCGGACGTGGAGGGGGGAGTGGTGAAGCTCCAAGGGCTCGACGCATTCTGCGGGAGGGTGTGAAAAGGATGGCTACGCATCGGGCTCGGTTCGAAGCGTAGCCCGTATTCGACCTGCCTTGGCGGGCGATTGCCTTCTTGCGTTCGAAGGATGCGACGTTCGCCGCCCGTCCGTGGCCACGCGACCGTTCAGTCCCGATACTGAACTGCGACAGCAACTTGAACAGGGCGTCCGATTCCGAGGCAAGGCTGTGAGCGGCCGCGGTGGCCTGTTCGACCATGGCAGCATTCTGTTGCGTGCCCTGGTCCATCGCATTGACGGAGGTGTTTATTCCCTCAATCCGCCAGCCTGTTCCCTGGACGACTGTACGATCGCCCCGACATTTCCGTCCACCTGTTGGACCTGGACGACGATCTGTTCGAGGGCCGTGCCGGTTTGTCCCACCAGTTCGACCCCGCTCCCGACGTGGCTGTCGGATGTATTGATTAGTTCCTTGATCTCCTTCGCCGCCTGAGCCGACCTCTGAGCAAGCTCGCGGACTTCCCGGGCGACGACGGCGAAACCCTTTCCGGCGTCACCCGCCCGCGCGGCGTCAACACCTGCATTCAGAGCCAGAAGGTTGGTCCGGAAGGCGATTTCGTCGATAGCGCCGATGATGTTGCCGATCTCGGTTGCGGAGGCTTCGATCTTGCCCATCGCATCGACGGCGTCGCGCGACACGACCTGAATGCTCGATCGGCTGGCTGCCCGACCACTACCTGCAGGAGCAAGGGTAGTGCGAGGTCTTGTAACTCTGGGCGATCTAGATCAACTCGAAACGGTCCACATCCACCATGCCCCTGTCCGAGATCTTCAGGTGCGGGATGACGGGAAGGGGGAGGAAGGCGACCTGGAGGAAGGGTTCTTCCAGCGTCGTCCCCAGCGCATAGGCCGCCTTGCGCAGGTCGTGCAGCGTATCGCGCACCGTCTCGTAGGGTTCGAGGCTCATCAGGCCGGCGACGGGCAAGGCGATCTCGCCGGTGACCTCGCCGTCCTGCACCACCACGAAGCCACCCTTGATCTCGCCGAGGCGGTTGGCGGCGAGCGCCATGTCGTCCTCCGAGACGCCGACGACGCAGATATTGTGGCTGTCGTGGCCGACGGTGGAGGCGATGGCGCCCTTCTTCAGCCCGAAGCCCTGGACGAAGCCGTTGGCGTGGTTGCCGTTCTTGCCGTGCCGCTCGATGACGGCGACCTTGATGATGTCCCGTTCGAGATCGATGCCGGTCTGGTTGCCGGCGGCGGGCAGGCGGTAGCGGCGGTGCTCGGTGATGATCTTGCCGGGCATGACGCCGATTACCGGCGTTTCGCCTTCGCTCACGGGGACGCCGAAATGCATGGCCTGCACGGGACGTGCCTTGACGCTGTCGAGGCCGACGGGAGCGACCGGCTTGCGGGTGGCGAAGAGGTCGTCGGCGACCCTGCGGCCGGCGGAGAAGACCATTTCGGCCGTGCAGCTTTCCAGGCTGTCGACGACCACGAGGTCGGCGCGCCAGCCGGGAGCGACGAGGCCGCGGTCGCGCAGGCCGAAGGCGCGGGCAGCGGAGATGGACGCGGCGCGGTAGACCGCGAGCGGTTCGACGCCGTTCGCGATCGCGGTGCGGATCATGTAGTCGAGATGGCCCTGTTCGGCGATATCGAGCGGATTGCGGTCGTCGGTGCAGAGTGCCAGGAAGGGCGACAGCCGCTCGGTGATGATCGGCATCAGGGCTGCCAAGTCCTTGGAGACCGAACCCTCGCGCACGAGGATGTGCATGCCCTTGCGGATCTTTTCCAGCGCCTCTTCGGCCGTCGTGCATTCGTGCTCCGTGCGGATGCCGGCGGCGAGGTAGCCGTTCAGGTCATTGCCGGAGAGCAGCGGCGCGTGGCCGTCGATGTGGTCGTCCCAGAAGGCGTCCAGCTTGGCGAGGCATCCGGGGTCCTTGTGGATGACGCCCGGGAAGTTCATGAACTCCGCCAATCCGATGACCTTGGGGTGGTCGCGGAAGGGCAGGAGCTTTTCGATCGGCAGATCGGCTCCGGAAGTTTCCAGATGCGTGGCGGGCACGCAGGAGGAGAGCTGGATGCGGATGTCCATGATCGTCTCGACGGCGGAATCGAGGAAGAACCGGATGCCTTCCTCTCCCAGAACATTGGCGATCTCGTGGGGATCGCAAATGACGGTGGTGACCCCATAGGGAAGGACGCAGCGATCGAACTCGTGGGGCGTGACGAGCGACGATTCGATGTGGAGATGCGTATCGATGAAGCCGGGGACGACGATGCGGCCGGAGATGTCGATCTCGGTCCTGCCGGCATAGTCGCCGCAGGTGCCGACGATGCGCTCGCCGCAGATGGCGATGTCGGAGGCGACAACTTCGCCGGTGACGAGGTCGAAGAAGCGGCCGTTCTTCAGCACGATGTCGGCCGGTTCGCGGCCGGTGCCCTGGTCGATCAGCTTTTCGAGGCGCTTGCTCATACTGCTTCTCCGATTCCCTGTCTTCCGGCTGTTCTAGCCTGCTCCCGGCAGAAGAGGAAACCGTCGCCCTCCCGTCGGCGGCAAAATTCGGCTAGGACGTCCCTCGCGCTTCCACTAGGGTACCCCGATGAATCAGTCCTGGAATAAACCCGTCCTCATCCGGATCGGCGAGCCGCCGGTCGAGACCGCCATCGCCAGCCTGCAGGCGGCCGCCTGGGCGCTGATCGAGGACTGGCCGCTGGAGGATGGCGAAGCCCTCGACCGGGCGCTCGCCGCCTGCACCGGGGTGATGGAGGGCAAACGCAAGACGGAGGACACGCGGGAGGCCTTCGTGGCCGCGGCGGTGGAGGCCGGAATCCTGGTGCGGGCATAGCCCGACCGGTCCCGGTTGCTCGACATCTTCCGGCCCGCTCCTATCTTCGGCCGGATGAAGACAGCCATCATCACAGGCGGTGCCGGCCTCATCGGCACGGGGCTTTGCAGGGCACTCGCCGGCAACGGTTACGACGTTGTCTCCTTCGACATGGAGGCGGGACCGGAGGACATACGGCACGTCTATTGCGACGTGGCGGACGAGACCTCGGTTGCCGGCGCCTTCGAGGAACTGGGATGGGTGAGCCTCGACCTGCTCGTGAACAATGCGGGTATCGCCTCGCCCGGCAACGGATCGATTGTGGAGCTGCCGCTCTCCGCGTGGCGGCGGGTGACGGACAGCCACCTGACCGGCGCCTTCCTGATGACGCGCTCGGCCGTGCCGCTGATGGGCGGGGGCGCCTCCATCGTCAACATGGCCTCCACCCGCGCCTTCATGTCCGAGCCTGAGACGGAGGCGTATGCGGCGTCGAAAGGCGGCCTGGTGGCGCTGACGCATGCGCTCGCGGTCAGCCTCGGGCCGAAGATCCGCGTGAACGCGATCGCGCCGGGCTGGATTTCCGGCGAGGAGGATCTTCGGACGGTGGATCACGAGCAGCATCCCGCCGGCCGGGTGGGGCGGCCGAGGGATGTAGCCGACGCTGTGCTTTACCTTGCTTCGGCGGGCTTCATGACGGGACAGGTGCTGACGCTCGACGGCGGCATGACAAGAAAGATGATCTACGTGGAATAGGAGCCGGCGGTCAGTCCAGATCTGTCTGTATCCAGCGGGGAGAATGGTGGATGTCGATCGTCTGCAATCGGCCCGGGCCGATATTCTCGAACCGATGCGGAACGCCGGCCGGGCCCAGGACGGCTTCTCCCGCCCCGGCTTCGATGATCTCTTCTCCGACGAAGAAGCGCGCCCTGCCGGCGATGATGACGAAGGTCTCGTCATAGGGATGGACATGCATCAGCGGGCCTTCTCCGTGGGTGTCGTTCCCATAGGCTAGGACAGTCAGCTGGCCGCCGAGGAGCTTTCCTGCAAGAGAGCCGCGCCACGGGACGGAGCCGGGATCGAAGAGCCTTGCCTTGGCGGCTGTTCTTCCATCAGGTTTTACGGAGCCCGGATCGAAATCGTGTCGTGCCACGCAACACCTCCATCTTTCTTCGTTCTCCTCGGGATGGCAGGCGCTCAGGCGCCGGCCAACAGAAAAGCGGCCGTCGCCGGCCGCCTCTCTGCTTCAAGCGGATGCCCGATTACTCGACCGCAACGATCTGGCCTTCTTCCCACTTGAAGAGCGAGAAGCTCCGCGAGGTGAGGTCGCCGGTCTCGCCGTAGGTTACATCGCCGATGGCGGTCTTGACCGGCGAGCCATCCTTCAGCGCGGCGGCCACGGCTTCCGTGTCCTCGGCGTTGCCCGCCTTCTCGATGCCGGCCTTGATGACCTCGACGGCGGCATAAGCGTTCAGCGTGAAGGCTTCCGCCGGAATGTTCCTTGCGGAAAGCGCATCGGCCGCAGCCTTGGAATCCGGGTTCTTGGTGGCGTCCGTGGCGTTGGTGAAGACCGTGCCGGCAGCCTGCTCGTTGGCGATGTTCCAGTATTCGCTGTTCGACAGGCCGTCGCCGCCGATGATCACCGCGTCGACGCCCGCATCGGCGAGCTGGCGGGCGAGCAGCCCGGCTTCCGGGTGATAGCCGCCGAAATAGATGACTTCCACGCCTTCCGACTTCATGCGGGTGGTGAGGGCGCTGAAATCCTTGTCGCCGGGCGTCAGTGCGTCGTTGAAGACCTCCGTCACGCCGCCGGCGTTGAGGGTCGCCTTGAAGGCATCGGCCAGGCCCTTGCCGTACTGGCCCTTGTCGTTGATGATGGCGACCTTCTTGTCCTTGAGGTTTTCCAGCACGTACTTGCCTGCGACTTCCGCCTGCTGGTCGTCCCGGCCGCAGGTGCGCAATACGTTGGTGAGGCCGCGGGCGGTGAGGTCCGGCGCCGTTGCCGTAGGTGTGACCATCAGCACACCGTTTTCGGCCAGGACGTCGGAAGCGGGGATCGCAACGCCCGAGGTGACGGGGCCGACCACGAACCGGACGCCTTCACCGACCAGCTGGTTGGCGGCGGATACGCCCTGCTTCGGCTCGCCGGCGTCGTCGGCGACCTTCAGCACGACCTGCTCGCCGTTGATGCCGCCCGCCTTGTTGATCTCCTCGACGGCGACTTCGGCACCGTTCTTGACCTGGGCGCCATAGGCGGCGACCGGCCCCGTCAGCGGCGCGATCAGGCCGATGACGATCTCGGCATGGGCGAGGGGGGCGAAAGCCAGCGATGCGAGCATGGTGGCGCCGGCGAGGATCTTCCGGTTCATCTTCGTTCTCCTTGGTTGGGCGATCCGCCCGATAAAACGACGACCTGTCCCGCAGCGCGCCGACCATGGGGTCGTGCGAAGTCGCTGCGTGTGGGTCTTGGCTTGCCGGGCCATGTTTGGCTGCCGAACGAGCTTGCTCCTGTGGTAGGACGTCCGCGCGGCATTCGCAAGGATATTGCTGAAGATGCAGGCGC
>JAEWKX010000286.1 GCA_023393575.1 Pseudomonadota bacterium | reverse complement strand
GTCTACCACTATGTCGTCGGCAGGGAGGCGCCGTATTTCTGGTACGACCTGCCGGTCATCCTCGGCACCGTCGGCGGCATCGGGCTCATCATCGGCCCTGCGGGTCTCCTCGCAGCAAAGTGGCGGAGGGACCCGCTTCTCCTGGACCAGACGCGCATGGGCATGGACGTGGCCTTTATCGTCATGCTGTTCCTGACCAGCGCCACCGGACTGCTGCTTCTCGTCCTGCGGGCGACGCCTGCCATGGGCCTGCTGCTCGCCATTCATCTCGGCGTGGTGTTCAGCCTCTTCATCACCATGCCCTACGGCAAGTTCATGCACGGCATCTACCGGTTCCTCGCGCTTGTCCGCTATGCGAAGGAAAAGCGCGAGTTGGAGCATGCTGGCTGAGATCGACATGTCCGATTTGGAGTACCGTTGAGCCGGCCGAACGAAGCGAAATCGTCCGGCGCCGCCGTCTGATATGGTCGCGGTACGACGGATCGTTCCCGTCGCCGTCCAGGAGAAGCGATGCGGCCGGGCTGCCAGCCGATCTACATCATTCAGCCGGCGTGAACCGCTCCGGACCGTGGCCGGAGCAGGAGCCATGCGACCGACAGGATCAGCAGGCCGCCGACCAAGGCCTGGGCAATCAGGGCTTCGGCGACCGGGAAAAGACCGAAATAGAGCTGAAGCCACGAACGGTCGGGAAACCAGGCGACGGGCGTTGCGGTCACCAAAGCCGCAGTCTGCAGGCCGCGAATACCGCTGCCGACCAGGATAACGGTCAGAACACCGAGCAAGACGCCGGTCAGGCGGAAGAAGACCGTCATGGGCAATCGTGCTTCCAGCCCCAGCACCAGATAGCCGATGAGGACCGCAAGCGTGCCGCCAGCCGCAAGGCCGGCCAGGACCGGCACCGATGGTGCATCGACGAGCAATGCCTCGTAGAAAAGCACGGTCTCGAACCCTTCCCGGAAAACGACCAGGAAGGCGAGTGCGAAAATCGTCACTCCCCCGAGCAGCGCGGCTTTTCCCGCCGCACCTGCCCCTGCGACGGCCGCCGTCTTGCGGCGGATGTCGGCGACCCAATCCCCGACATAGGCTTTGCGGAACATCCAGTGGGTGACATACAGCAGGACGGCCGCCGCAACCAGGGCGGTCGCCCCCTCGAGAAGCTCACGCTGCAAGGTGCTCATGGCAAAGACCTTTCCGACGGCAAGCCAGAGCGCAAAGGATCCGGCCAAAGCGGCGGCAATGCCGCCTGCGACCGGCAGCCGCCAGCCGCGCAATCCCCCGGCAGGGGTTCCGCTGGCTTTCAAGGCGCCGACCATGCAGGCGAGAACGAGCACGGCTTCCAGCCCCTCGCGCAGGAGGATGGCCAGGGACTGCAGGAATGCGCCGGTCGCGGAGAGTTGCGTATCCAGGATTCCTGCGGCCTCTCCCGTCGCCGACTTCATCTGCGCCACGACCTGTTCCAGGCCTTCCGCCGGCCCGCGATCGGCGATCACACGTCCAAGGCCGCGCTCCGAGGCGCTTCCCTCCCAGAAGCCCGCCTCCATCTTCAAAGCGAGTGCCGGTGCTCGCGGCATCAGCCGCTGCTCGATATCAGGATCGAACAGCGCATAGGCTTCGAGCCGCTTCAGCTCCGCCTCCTCCCAGTCGCCGGCCCGGGATACCAGAAGTATCTCGTCCAGAATATCCGGCAGCAGCGACAGCGCAGCCCTGTGCCCCTTCTGTGTCGGATCGCTGCCATAGACCGTCGCAATCGTCTGGGCGGCCTCTTCGGAAAGCGACCATATCCTCGCTTCGTCGCCCCTTTCCCTGATCACCCCTTCCATCTCGCCCAGGACAGCGGCCAGTCGCTCGAACGATTGGGGAGAGCGTGCGGCGAGATCGTATCCGAGGTCGCCGAAGAGCATTTCCGCCCGGTCACGGAAGAGGCCGGCCTCGAAATACTCGAACGGTATGGTGACCACGCCGTCGCGAACGCCTTTCTCATATTCCACCGGAACGAGGCCGATGAAACGCGACAGCAGGCGCACCCGCCGGTCGACGTCCTCGGGCGAGAGGCTGGTCGGGGCATAGGTGGAAAGGGCGGACTCGAGGCCGACCAGCAGACCGTCGACCTCCTGCGGGGCAAGCGATGCCGCCTCCTGCAAACGCGTGAAGGTACGCGCGATGGCCGCTGCAGGCTGTTGTCCGGCGCGGGATGCGATGTTCTCCGCCAGAAGATCGTGCAGTCCTGCCGCCCTTGAAAGGGTAAAGACAAGCTGGACCCGGTAGCCCGCCGCCAGATGGGTACGGGCCTCGGCAATTGCCTGGCGCAATTCGCCGGCATAGACGCCGAGAAGCTCGGACTCGATCACCTCTCGGGCCCGAACCGGATCAAGACGTCCGCCCAGGGCCTCGCGCATCGCGATGCTGGCCGCCGTGTCGCGCGATGTGCGAGCATACTCGCGGATGTTCAGCCATGCGGATGCATCATCGATACGCCCTTCCTCGAGATTGCGACGCATCGCATGGAAGGCGCCGTCGATCAGGCCGGTCCAGATCCGAGCCCGTGCCGTCGCGGCAGCGCCGGCATTCCATTGGCCGATCGCCTCGTCAAAGGCGCGAACCGCGCGGGCAATCGGTTCGCCCTGATCCGGGGCGGCGGCCCGATAGGCCGCTTCGAGCCGATCGTTCCACAGGTGGTGTACCCGCACGAGCCGCGCTTCCGCATCCTGCCGCAGCCTGTCGTCCGGAGCCTGGAACAACAGACGCTGGATCTTCGCGGTTTCGCGGCGAAGGGCCTCCGCATCCTGCCAGGGAGCCTGACCCGCGACCGACGCGCCGATCGTGGCCAGCAGGAACAGGAACGCGATGGAAACCGCATGGCCAACGCGCATGGTCATGGAAGCACCTCTTCGGTATCGGAAAGGACGAACTGCGCCGCCGCCAGTTCGAACGGAGGAACAACGAGGCTTGTCTTCAGCGTGTTGTAGGCGAACTCCTGGGTGGCCACGCGGTACCAGAGCCGGGCCTCGATGCGGAATGGTTCCTTGGCGCCCGCCGGAAGCGCCGCATCGTACGCAACGACATCCTCCCCCTTCGGCGGCACGCCGGGACGAACATGCGAAATGGCTGCGGTGATGAAGGTCAGGTGGTCGGGAATGCGCTTGCCTTCCGCGTCGTTGAAGTCCTCCCGCCAGATGACGGCATCCGGATCGGTCTCGCCCAGCACCGCGTCGAAGGCGCCCGAATGGTAGATCTCGGTGCCGGCAGCGTCGCGCACGAGAACCTCCAGCCACATGTATTTCTGGTCGATCACTCCGGTCGGCAGATTGTGGCCGGCGCCGAGATTTTGTACGGCCACGGCAAAGTGGACGCGATCTTTGTCGATCCTGCTCCCACGAAGAGAAAGACCCGCGGCAGAACGCAAAAGCGCCCGCGTCGCTTCGCCCTGCTTTGCGATCAGCTGCGTATTCTTCGCATCCGACAGTCCGGGCAGGATGCCGCCGCGCAGGAAGGTGAGATTGGTGCCGAGACGCGTATCGAACATCAGGTAGTTGGCTCCCACGAAGTTGTGGGCATAGCGTTCCGGCTTGCGAAGGTCGCCACCTCTGATCTGGCGAACATAGGCGGCCGGATCAGGTGCCATGTGGCAGTCCTGACAGGTGACGTCGTTGCGCCCGTACCAGCTGTCCTTCCATTCGCTGAACGTCG
>JAEWKX010000233.1 GCA_023393575.1 Pseudomonadota bacterium | reverse complement strand
CCACTCATTTTGACGAACAACGCGATGTTTGCCCTTGCGGTGAGCGATGCAAGTCGCTATTTTCGCCGCATCTCATCTCGTGGCAGGCTTGTAATCCCTCATCCTCCCCGGACTTTTCCGTGGCGAGAATTTGAACGGCACGCCTTTTCCCCTCTTTTGCATCCAACGTGGTCCCCTTCATGGCTGAAATGAAGCTTCAAGAACTCAAGAGCAAATCCCCTACGGATCTGCTGACCTTTGCCGAATCCCTCGAGGTGGAAAATGCCAGCACCATGCGCAAGCAGGAGCTGATGTTCGCCATCCTCAAGGTTCTGGCGAGCCAGGACGTGGAGATTATCGGCGAAGGTGTCGTGGAGGTCCTTCAGGACGGCTTCGGGTTCCTGCGTTCCGCGAACGCCAACTATCTTCCCGGCCCCGACGACATTTACATTTCCCCCTCCCAGATCCGCCGCTTCTCGCTGAAGACCGGTGATACGGTGGAGGGGCCGATCCGGGGACCGAAGGAAGGCGAGCGCTACTTCGCCCTTCTCAAGGTCAATACGATCAACTTCGACGATCCGGAGAAAATCCGCGACAAGGTCCATTTCGAGAATCTGACGCCGCTCTATCCGAACGAGCGCTTTAAGATGGAACTGGACGTGCCGACCTCCAAGGATCTGTCGGCTCGGGTGATCGACTTGGTCGCGCCGCTCGGCAAAGGACAGCGCGGCCTGATCGTGGCGCCGCCGCGCACCGGTATGACGGTGCTGCTGCAGAACATCGGCCATTCGATCACCGCCAACCATCCCGAATGCTACCTGATCGTGCTTCTGATCGATGAGCGTCCGGAAGAAGTGACCGACATGCAGAGGTCGGTCCGGGGCGAGGTTGTTTCATCGACGTTCGATGAGCCGGCGGTTCGCCACGTCCAGGTCGCGGAAATGGTGATCGAGAAGGCAAAGCGCCTCGTGGAGCACGGCCGTGACGTCGTCATCCTGCTGGATTCGATCACCCGGCTCGGGCGCGCCTACAACACCGTCGTGCCGTCTTCCGGCAAGGTTCTTACCGGTGGCGTGGACGCGAATGCGCTGCAGCGTCCGAAGCGGTTCTTCGGTGCGGCTCGTAATATCGAGGAAGGCGGATCGCTGACCATCATAGCGACGGCTCTGATCGATACCGGAAGCCGTATGGATGAAGTGATCTTCGAAGAATTCAAGGGAACAGGCAACTCCGAAATTGTCCTCGACCGAACGGTCGCCGACAAGCGAATCTTCCCGGCGATGGATATCCTCAAGTCCGGCACCCGTAAGGAAGACCTTCTCGTTCCGCGCCAGGACCTCCAGAAAATCTTCGTTCTTCGTCGGATCCTGGCCCCGATGGGGACTACGGACGCCATCGAGTTCCTCATCGACAAACTTAAGCAGACGAAGAACAACGGCGATTTCTTCGACTCGATGAACACCTAGTTTTTAGCCGGATTCATATAAACGAGTTGGGACGTCCGGCATCTTGCCGGACGTTTCCGTTTCCAGGGGATGGTGGGGAATGAGCAAGCGGACGGATACGATCTTTGCGTTTTCCAGCGGGGCGTTGCCGGCAGGGGTTGCCGTGGTCAGGATCAGTGGTCGCAAAGCCTTAGAAGCGCTTGCGCAACTGACCCGAAAAGAGAGGCCCCAACCTCGTCTCCTGGTTTTGCGGAGGTTACTCGACCGCCGGGGTGATCTCCTGGACGAGGCCCTCGTTGTATCCTTTCCCGGGCCAAGCTCATTTACGGGCGAGGATTGCGTGGAACTGCATCTTCACGGAAGCCGCGCCGTCGTGAACTCGGTTCTTTCGGAGCTGGCTGCTCTTGACGGATTCCGTATGGCGGAGGCTGGCGAATTTTCGCGGCGGGCATTCGAGAACGGACGCCTTGATCTCGTGGAAGTGGAAGGCCTGTCGGAATTAATCGCAGCCGAAACGGAGATGCAAAGACGGCTTGCGGTGGAGCAGAGCTTCGGCGGGCAATCGAAACTCTATGAGAACTGGGCAAGCCGACTGACATACGCGAGGGCGATGATCGAAGCTGAACTTGATTTCGCCGATGAAGACGACGTGCCTGGATCGTTAGGCGAAAAGGTTACTTCTGACATTGCTGCCGTCGCCGCCGAGATCGAAAACCATCTCGCGAAAGCCAAGGGCGGCGAGATCATCCGTGGCGGATACAAGGTTGCTATCGTGGGTCCTCCCAATGCCGGCAAGTCGAGCCTGATGAATCACCTTGCCCAAAGGGATGTCGCGATCGTTACGGATATTGCCGGGACGACGCGTGACATACTTCATGTCGATCTGGATATGGAGGGCTACCTGGTTCGACTGTTCGATACTGCGGGCCTCAGGGAAACCGAGGACACGGTGGAACGCGAGGGAATTCGGCGTACCCATCAGATGATAGAACAGGCCGATCTTGTTCTCGCGCTGGAAGAGATTGGCGGGATGTCAGGTCCACCTCCGTATCCATCCGGCGATGTGATTAGGGTGGGAACGAAACTGGATCTGGCGGGAGTCTCGCTCGATCACGACCTCTCTATTTCCGTTGAGACGGGTGCCGGCATAGAAGAGCTTCGTCAGCAGATTATTAGCCGGATTCAATCTGTTTGGTCCGGTTCATCAGCGCCGACCCGTGCGCGTCAGACGGAGCTTCTGCGCCTAACTTCCTTTTCTGTCGGTTCGGCGTTAAAGGAAGAGAAGCTGGAATTTAGGGCGGAGCATCTGCGGGCCGCTGCTGGCTCGCTCGGTCGAATCACTGGTCATGTTGATGTCGAGCAACTACTCGATGTCATCTTTTCGCAGTTTTGTATCGGAAAGTAGCGGTGATTCACGTGAAACACCATGAAGGTGAAGATGGATAGCAGGTTTGATGTTGTCGTGATCGGCGGCGGCCATGCGGGTTGCGAGGCTGCCAGCGCAGCGGCGCGCCTCGGTGCGAGAACGGCTTTGGTCACGCACAAGCGGGAAACAATCGGTGTGATGTCCTGCAATCCTGCCATTGGTGGCCTCGGAAAGGGTCATCTCGTGCGGGAGGTAGACGCTCTCGACGGCTTGATGGGACGTGTGGCTGATGCCGCGGGAATCCAGTTCCGGCTCCTCAACCGACGCAAGGGACCAGCCGTCCGTGGGCCCCGAACTCAGGCGGATCGGAAGCTTTACCGGCTGGCGATGCAAAGGGAAATCCTCCTTCATCCGAATCTTGAGGTGATCGAGGGCGATGCATTCGACATCACTATCGGAAACCAGCGCGTCGAGGCCGTTATTTTGGCCGATGGCCGGCGCTTTTCCTGCGATTCAGTGGTGCTGACGACTGGAACCTTCCTACGCGGGATCATTCATATAGGTCAGGAGACGATAGCGGCGGGAAGGATGGGCGAAGCACCGTCTGCCGGGCTATCTGAAACATTACAGAATCACGGACTTAAGCTTGGCCGCCTCAAGACCGGAACGCCGGCCAGGCTCGATGGACGAACCATCGACTGGAACGCCATCGACCGCCAAGAGGCGGACGAGTCTCCCGTGCCGTTTTCATTCATGACGGACGCCATCCTAAACCGGCAGATTGCCTGCGGGGTGACCCGCACCACGCCGGAAACCCATAGGATCATCAGCGAGAATATCCATCTGTCGGCGATGTACTCCGGTCGGATCGAGGGCGTCGGTCCAAGATATTGCCCATCCATCGAGGATAAGATCGTTCGATTTGGCGAACGCGACGGCCATCAGATTTTCTTGGAGCCGGAAGGTCTCGAAGATGATACCGTATATCCAAACGGAATTTCAACGTCGCTTCCGGTAGACGTTCAGGAAGCTTTCATTCGGACCATTCCGGGGCTGGAGACGGCACGCATTCTGCAGCCCGGATACGCCATTGAATATGATCATATCGATCCCCGCCAGCTTACCATGGGCCTGGAAGTCAATAAGATCAACGGCTTGTTCCTGGCAGGCCAGATTAACGGGACGACTGGGTACGAGGAAGCGGCCGCGCAGGGGCTGGTGGCCGGGCTCAATGCTGGCTTGCGGGCGAGTGGCGGCACTCCTTTCCATTTCAGCCGAACCAACTCCTATATCGGCGTCATGGTTGACGACCTGACGACAAAGGGTGTGACCGAACCCTATCGTATGTTTACCTCTCGGGCTGAATACAGACTGTCGCTCAGAGCGGATAATGCGGATCAACGCCTTACCCCGGACGGGCTAAAGCTTGGAATCGTCGGGTCGGCAAGGAAGGAACGCTTCCGGTGCTACAAGGAACAGCTGGATAGGTGGCGCGATTGCTTGAAAAACCTATCCCTCACGCCTAACGAGGCGGTCGCTCACGGGCTCAACTTGAATCGTGATGGCCAACGGCGGAGCGCCTATGAGCTGATGGCTTATCCGGAGGTAAAGATAGAAACGCTGCAATCCATCTGGAAAAGTCTGCGGGAGATCGAGCCAAAAGTCGTAGAAGCTCTCGAGATCGAGGCGGGTTATGCCGTTTATCTTGATCGTCAGCAAGGTGACATCCTCGCTCTCCAACGGGATGAAGGCCTGGTGATACCGGATGAGTTCGACTATCAGACGGTCTCCGGCCTCTCCAACGAGCTGAAGAAGAAACTTGCGGAGCGGCAGCCGCGCACGCTGGCGCAGGCTGCCCGGATCGAAGGCATGACGCCGGCAGCAACAGCGTTGCTCCTTGCTATGATCCGCAAGCATACCATGGCGCGCGCTATGCGAGTCTCATGATGGAGCTGAACGGAAGGCGTGTTTCACGTGAAACGCAGGACCGGCTCGAGCGTTTTGCTATCCTGTTCCAGAAATGGGCGAAGAGCATAAATCTCGTTGCACCATCAACTCTGCAGGAGGTGTGGAGCCGGCATATCGTCGACAGCGCCCAGCTATTCCAGCTTCATCCAGAGCCGGCGACATGGCTGGATCTCGGCGCAGGCGGCGGATTCCCGGGCGTGATCACGGCGATCCTCCTGGCAGACACCGGCGGCGGCTGGGTTCACTTGGTGGAAAGCAACCGGAAGAAATGTGCCTTCCTGCGCGTGGCGCTCATGGAATGCGGTGCGCGCGGCAGCGTACATCCGTTGAGGATCGAGGACGCACACAAGGAGATTGCCGCCTGCGACCTCATCTCGGCTCGCGCCTTGGCGGATTTAGACCTCGTGCTACATTATGCTTCGCGCTGGATGATTGGCTCCACTACCCGGGCCCTGCTGCACAAAGGCCGGGATTACCAGCGCGAGGTGGACAAAGCGCGTGGCGGTTGGGATTTCGATCTGGTAAGACATCCGAGTGCTGTGGAGCAGAATTCGGTGATTCTCGAAATCAGCGGGCTACAGCCGAAGAGTTGATCAGGCATCAGGATCGACATGAATTATAACAGCCGCATCATCACCATCGCCAACCAGAAGGGTGGAGTCGGGAAAACGACGACCGCCATCAACCTGGCAACGGCCCTCGCCGCCATCGGCGAGCAGGTCCTCATCGTGGATCTCGATCCTCAGGGCAACGCCAGCACCGGTCTCGGCATCGACCGGCGGGACAGGGCAGTGTCTTCCTATGACCTGCTCATGGGAACGCACTCGGTTGAACAAACGGTTCTCCCCACGGCGGTACCGAATCTATCGATCGTTCCATCCACGATGGATCTTCTGGGTTTCGAGATGGAGATCGCCCAGGAGGCGGACCGCGTGTTCCGCCTGCGCCGTGCGCTAGGGCAAGGTAACCTGCCCTATACATATGTCATCCTCGACTGCCCGCCCTCCTTCAATCTCCTGACCATGAATGCGATGGCGGCCGCCCAATCCGTACTGGTGCCTCTCCAGTGCGAGTTCTTTGCGCTTGAGGGCTTGAGCCAGCTTCTGGAAACGGTGAATCAGGTCCGTCAGACTGTCAATCCTTCTCTCGATATCCAGGGAATAGTCCTCACCATGTTCGATTCCCGGAACAATCTGGCGCAACAGGTGGTGAACGACGTCAGGACGTATCTGGGGGACAAGGTCTATCATACGCTGATTCCGCGAAATGTGCGGGTCTCGGAGGCACCCAGCTATGGAAAACCGGCAATCCTCTACGACCTGAAATGCGCGGGCAGCCAGGCTTATCTGCAACTGGCGTCGGAGGTCATCCAACGAGAGCGCCAACGGAAGGCGGCCTAAAGTGATCAGGATGCAGCAATGAGCGACGATCTTTCCAAACGCAGACTTGGCCGCGGCCTAGCCGCATTGATCGGACAGATGGATCAACCTTTGCCGGTTGATGCTGGCCCACCCGCAATCAATCCCGATCGCCTTATCCCTATAGAACATATCGATCGCAACCCCCGTAATCCCCGTCGTCAGTTTGATGAGAATGATCTTCAGGATCTTGCCAGCTCGATACGGCAGCACGGCATCGTACAGCCGGTTGTCGTGCGATCGGTCGGCGAGCGTTACGAGATTATCGCCGGTGAGCGGCGCTGGCGCGCAGCACAACTGGCCGGCCTGCATCAGATACCCGGCATCGTGCGAGATGTGGATGATCGGACTGCTCTGGAGATAGCGATCGTTGAGAATGTCCAGCGGGCGGACCTCAATCCGCTGGACGAGGCGCTGGGTTACGACCAACTCATCGCCGACTACGGTTATACGCAAAACGATCTCGGCGGAATCATCGGGAAAAGCCGCAGTCACGTTGCCAATAGTCTGCGTCTCCTGAAGCTGCCTGAGCCCGTCCGGGATATGCTGGCGTCCGGTGCCCTGTCTGCAGGGCATGCCAGAGCGCTGATCACGACGTCGGACCCGGTGTCGCTAGCCCGCACAATCGTGTCGAAAGGCATGTCGGTGCGGGATGCGGAGCGGTTGGCACAGAACGATATCAAAGCCCAATCCGAACCGGTTGTCGCAAAATCCGAGCAAAAGGATTCCGATACCTTGGCTCTTGAGCGTACGTTGTCGGATTCTCTCGGTCTCGACGTCAAGATCAACCACAAGGGTGGCCCAGGCCAGGTTCGAATCAATTACCACAGCCTTGATCAGTTGGAAGAAATCTGCCGGTTACTCGAACGTCGTTGATCAGCGGCGAGCTCTGGCCGACTGAATCGTAATGGCCATCAGGGTCTGAAAGGCTATGCTATCCTCGAGAGTCTGCCTCTGGCGACTCCGGAGAACAGCAGCCTGAAGTCGCTCCGTCTCGCGGGCGAGCGCATCGGCCGGCCACATATGCAATGCCTTTTCGATCAACGGCTTGCGCTTGAAGTGGATGTGCCGCCCGAGCGTCATCATCACCTGCCCCGATTGGATCCTCTTCTCATCCATCTCCGCGCGCATCAATTCCATCATCTGGAACTGCTTAAGACAGGATTGCAGAACCAGGAAAACCGGTGTTTTTGAGGTTCGAACCTTCTGCAAGGCGTGGCGAAGCGCGGGCAGATCACCATTAAGTGCTGCATCCACGGCTTCGTCGGCGGAAACGCCGCTGGCATCGCCGATGATGGCAGAAACATCCTCTTCCTCGACCCTGGCTCTGCCCCGACAATAAAGTGCCAGCTTGCGGATCTCGTTACGCGATGCCGCCCGGTCACCGCCAAGCAATTCCATCAGATGCCGGCGTGCCTCCGGACTTATGGTCAGGCCATCCTCGCCGAGAACTGTATCGATAAGGCTGTTCAGCGCGCGCGCGTCATCGGCGTAACATGGGATGATGGCGATCGCCTTCGATGCCTCCGCGACCTTGCGCAGCCCGCTCCCCTTTTTCAAGTCCCCTGCTTCGACAAGCAGGAAGTTGGCGGGCGGTGGGCCGTTCGCCAAGACCGCTATTGCGTCAACAAGAGCCTTTTCATTGGAGGCATTCCGGAGCCAGATGAGCTTCTGGCCGCCGAAGAGACCAAGGGAGTTTACCTCGTCCAGAAGCCGCCCGGGATCGTTCTGCAGATCCGATACATCCAGCTTGAGCGTCGCGAATGGGTCGTCCGAAACCACGCCGGACCTCTTCGCCAGAATTGCCGCACGTTCCGCCGCCAGCCCACGGTCGGGTCCGTAGACCACGAATATGCGGTAGAGGTCCGTCGCCCCCTCGGCAAAGCGATCAAATTCGTGAGACTTTATTTCTGCCATGTCACCTGGGGCGGAGGCTCCTTCGCCAGCGCAATGGCGAGATCCGCGCGTATGACCTCCGCGAGCTCGCGGGCAGCGCGATCCTCCGCGTCGCGGACGGAGCGCAGCTCCGCAAATTCCTGGCGCGACACGTCGAGCAGAGACGTCGCCCGGCGGGTGCCCGTCTTCAGGACTTGACCATCGCTGACGCGCGACATCGTATAGGTGCCCGTCACCACGACCCTGCCGGGCTGGAGGCCGACGACATCCTCGTCGTCTAGGATGTCGCTATAAGCGGAGATTACCTGAAGTTGAACCATATATTGCGGAACGCGTGCCTCGCCCTGACCCCCGGAAACAAGGAAGATCAATTGATTGCGCACGACCTGCTCCACCCGGTCATCCGCTTCGGAGAACCCGACATCGGCGAGAAGTTTCCCCGGTCCCGCTGCTTCTCCGTAGAGCGGCCGGACCTGGCAGGCGGACAATGTTGCGACGACGACGACGGCCGAGGCAGCCGTAAAGGCTCGGCGGGCGATGCGGAAGACATCAGACGACAATGTTTACGATCCTCTGTGGGACGACGATGACCTTCTTGGCTGCCCGCCCATCCAGCGCAGCACGCACGGCATCCAGTTGAAGGACTGCGGCCTGGACGGCATCTTGGGGGGCATCACGTGCGATTGTCAATTCCGCCCGCTTCTTACCGTTTATCTGGACCGGTAGCATAATTTCGTTTTCAGCGACGAGACTCTCGTCGAAACGGGTCCACGGCGTGCAGGACAACATCTCAGAATTGCCCAGTGATGCCCAGCATTCTTCCGCCAGATGCGGGGTCATTGGTGCAACGATCTGGATCAGGATTTCCGCAGCGTTGCGGACGGCTGCCCTGAACGCCTGATCGCCTTCGCCGGCGGCCACACGCGCCAGAGGTGCGGCAAGCGTGTTCACCAACTCGTAGACCCGCGCGACCGCCTTGTTGAAAGACAGCTTGTCGTAGTCTTCTTGAACCGCCTTCAGGGTCTTGTGCGCGGCCTGAGAGATGACAAGCCCCTCTCCTTCCCCGGCAGGGGCGCCCTGAACGTCTCCAAGATTCGCAGCCGCCTCGGATATGAGTCGCCAGAGGCGCTGCGTGAAACGGTGTGCGCCTTCGACCCCCGCCTCGGACCAAATGACGTCGCGATCGGGTGGCGAATCCGACAAAACGAAAAAGCGGGCCGTATCAGCGCCGTAAGAGGAGATGATATCGTCCGGATCGACCACGTTCTTCCTCGACTTCGACATCTTCTCGATGGAGCCGATCGTCACCTCCTCGCCCGTCGACAGAAGCGTCGCGCGGCGCCTTCCATCGACCTCTTCGATCCGGATGTCAGCCGGTGCCACCCATTCGCCGGCGGCACCGCTGCCGCGCCGATAGGTTTCATGGACCACCATTCCCTGGGTGAAGAGGCCCCTGAACGGCTCCTTGACGTCCACGTGGCCCGTCTCCTTCATCGCCCGCGTGAAGAAGCGTGAATAGAGCAGGTGAAGGATGGCATGCTCGATGCCGCCGATGTACTGATCAACGGGCAGCCAGTGATTGGCCGCCTGCGGGTCCGTCGGCATGTCCTCCCAAGGAGCCGTGAACCGGGTGAAATACCAGCTGGAATCGACGAATGTGTCCATCGTATCCGTTTCACGGCGCGCATCCGCACCGCATTGC
>JAEWKX010000217.1 GCA_023393575.1 Pseudomonadota bacterium | reverse complement strand
CACATTGCCGCCGCAGAACGGAAGGCCGCGTCATTTTCCACGCGTGGCTAACGATCGGCGGAGTGATCCGCCATGCAACAGTGAGTCCACAAAATCGCATGCGGAACAGACGGGGATTGGCATTTGCCCCCGTTTTCCCTATGTGGAACCTGATTTGATTATCCAGAGGACATTGGCGTGACTGCTACATTCGACAAAGTTGCCGACATCATCGCGGAAACCAGCGAGATCGACCGCGAGACGATCACGCCCGAAAGCCATACGATCGACGACCTCGGCATCGACAGCCTCGACTTCCTCGACATCGTCTTCGCGATCGACAAGGAATTCGGCATCAAGATTCCGCTCGAGCAGTGGACGCAGGAGGTCAACGAGGGCAAGGTGTCGACCGAGGAGTATTTCGTCCTCAAGAACCTCTGCGCCAAGATCGACGAACTGAGGGCGGCGAAGGGCTGAGACGCCGTTCCCAGGCATCGATGCTTCTTGAATATTTCCAGATGATCGACCGGGTGGAAGCCGTCGATCTTTCCGCCAAGGTGTTGAAGGCAAGGTCGGTCGTCCCGGCAAAGAGCCCGGTCTTCGAGGGGCACTTCCCCGGAATGCCGCTGGTGCCGGGGGTTCTGCTGATCGAGACGATGGCGCAGGCTTCGGGCATGCTCGTCCTCGGGGCGACGGATTTCGCTGCGATGCCGCTCCTGATGTCGGTGGACGGTGCCAAGATGCGGTCTTTCGTGGGGCCGGAAGCGGTCCTCGACATCGAGGCTTTTCTGGAGCATGAGGGGTCCGGCTACGCGGTCACCAAGGCGAAGATTACCTCGGCCGGCAAGAAGGGCTGCGACGCGCAGCTTAAGCTGCGCACAATGCCGTTCAGTGAGGTGCCGCTCGCCGACATCGTCCGCAAGCGTGCAGAAGAAGTCGGGCTCATGGGCGCGCTTCAAGCGGGCGCCTGAACGCCGGGCAACGAGGACAGGATGAGCAAGTCTGACAATGATGTCGTGATCACCGGGATCGGGATCGTCACCTGTTGCGGGGTCGGCAAGGAGGCGCTTGTGGCGCTTCTTTCCGCTGCCGTGGCCGCACCGCCGCGGGTCGATACCGAGCGGTTCAAGCCCTATCCGGTGCATTCCATGCCCGAGATCGACTGGTCGCAGCAGATCCCGAAGAGGGGCGACCAGCGGCAGATGGAGAACTGGCAACGGCTCGGCGTGTTCGCGGCCGGGCTGGCGCTGGACGATGCGGGTCTGAAGGACGACATCGACGCCTGCGCCTCGATGGACATGATCGTCGCGGCCGGCGGCGGCGAGCGGGACATCAAGGTGGATTCGCTGATCGTCGACGAGGCGCTGAAGCGCAACGACCGCGAGGTGCTGCTCAACGAGACGCTGACGACGGAACTGCGGCCTACCCTCTTTCTTGCCCAGCTCTCCAACCTGCTCGCCGGCAATATTTCGATTGTTCACAAGGTCACCGGCTCATCCCGCACCTTCATGGGCGAAGAGGCCGCCGGGATCTCCGCCGTGGAGACCGCATTCCACCGCATCAAGTCGGGCCAGTCCACCCATTCGCTCGTCGGCGGCGCCTTCGTTGCGGGACGCGCCGACATCATCCTGCTCGTCGAGGGCATCCGGGCGCATGCCACCGGTGCCTGGCATCCGCTCTGGCAGCGCTCCGCCGACGATGGCGGAGGCATGATCATGGGCTCGGTCGGAGCCTTCCTGGTGCTGGAATCGCGGACGCATGCGCAGGCGCGCGGCGCCCATGTCTACGCAGCGATCGATGCTGTCGAAGGCGATCGCGGCCGCCGCGAAGATGGCAAGCTTGAAAGACGCCTCGAAAGGCTCGCCCAGCTTGCGGGAGATGCAGATCCGGCCGGGACGCTGGTCTTCTCCGGCGCGAGCGGACTGGTCGATCCGACGTCGCGAGAGCGCGATGTGATCGGACAGGCATTCCCCGGAGCCACCTTGCGCGGCTATGGCGGCGCGACCGGTCATGCGATGGAGGCGCAGTTCCCCCTCGGGCTGGCTCTCGCCGCCCTTGCCCTCGACGGCGGTCTTCGCGTGCCGGTCTTGGATTCGAGCATCGAACAGCCGATGGCGGCGCCCGCGAAGCATGCGGTGGTGACGACGGTCGGCTATACGCGCGGCGAGGGCCTTGCGGTCCTGTCGCCGAACGCGTGAGGAGAAAACGATGAGCGATAACCGCTTCAGGGATCATCTGGGTCGTCCGATCATCGCCGTCACCGGCATGGGCGTCATCACCTCGCTCGGGCAGGGTCTGCAGGACAATTGGGCCGCACTCACCTCCGGCACCTCCGGCATTCACAAGATCACCCGCTTCCCGACCGACGGCCTGTCGACGCGCATCAGCGGCACGGTCGACTTCATCGACGTTCCGGCCGACAACGCCGTCGAGCGCTCCTACGCCTTCGCGCGAGAAACCACCACGGAAGCGCTGGCGCAGGCTGGCGTGTCCGGCGATTTCGAAGGACCGCTTTTCCTGGCGGCTCCGCCGGTGGAGCCGGAATGGTCGGCTCGCTTCGCTCTTGCCGATCGCGCACCGCCGTCGCAGGCGGAGGGCGACGCCTATGACCGCTTCCTCGCCGCAATGCGCGAACGCCCGGATCCGGCTTTTCTGGAAGCGGTGCAGTTCGGCTCCATTTCCGAGCGGCTTGCCGACAGGTTCGGGACCCGCGGTCTGCCGGTGACGCTGTCGACGGCCTGTGCCTCCGGCGCGACCGCAATCCAACTCGGCGTCGAGGCGATCCGCCAGGGCCGCACCGACCGCTCCCTGGTGGTCGCGACGGACGGCTCGGTCAGTGCCGCGGCGCTGATCCGCTTCTCGCTGCTTTCGGCGTTGTCGACGCAGAACGATCCACCCGAAAAGGCTTCCAAGCCGTTCAGCAAGGACCGCGACGGCTTCGTCATCGCGGAAGGTGCAGCGACGCTCGTGCTCGAATCGCTGGACGCCGCGGTCTCTCGCGGTGCCAGGGTCCTCGGCATCCTGAAAGGCTGCGGCGAGAAGGCAGATCATTTCCACCGGACCCGTTCCTCTCCGGATGGCGGGCCGGCGATCGCCACCATCCGCGCGGCGCTGGATGATGCAGGCATGGACGAATCCGGCATCGGCTACATCAATGCCCACGGCACCTCTACGCCCGAGAACGACAAGATGGAGTACGGCTCCATGCTCGCCGTCTTCGGCGACCGGCTGAAGGACATCCCCGTATCGTCGAATAAGTCGATGATCGGCCACACACTGACGGCGGCCGGTGCGGTCGAGGCGGTGTTCTCGATCCAGACCATGCTAACCGGCACGCTCCCGCCCACCATCAACTACGTCAACCCGGACCCTGCCATCGTCCTCGATGTGGTGCCGAACCGGAAGCGCGATAAGCAGATCCGGGCGGTGTTGTCGAACTCCTTCGGCTTTGGCGGGCAGAATGCCAGCCTTGTCATGACGCTGGAACCGGCTTAGAGACCGTCGCCAATCCCTTCTGACGACCTTTAACGCCTTCGGGCGAAGGAAGACCTATTATGCGCGCTCTGCAACTGATCGACGACCGCAAGCTGGAGGCCGTGGACATTCCCGAGCCTGATGCGCCTGCTCCGGGCGAGGTGACGCTTCGGGTCAAGGCCGTGGCGCTCAACCATATCGACGTCTGGGGCTGGCGCGGCATGGCCTTCGCGAAGCGCAAGATGCCGCTGACCATCGGCGCGGAAGCCTCGGGCGTGGTCGAAGCGATCGGCTCGGGTGTCTCCAACGTCCTGCCGGGCCAGCTTGTCTCGATCTACGGCGCGCGGACATGTGGGCTGTGCAAGCCGTGCCGCGAGAAGCGCGACAACCTCTGTGAAAACGTCTCCGGCGTGCACGGTTTCCACCTCGACGGTTTTGCACAGGAGAAGACGAACCTGCCGGCCCGGCTGCTCGTTCCGGCGCCTCCCGGCGTCGATGCCGTCGGCGCTGCCCTGGCTCCGGTCACCTTCGGCACCGTCGAGCACATGCTGTTCGACAATGCCAAGCTGGAGCCGGGCGAGACGATCCTCGTGCATGCCGGCGGCTCCGGCATCGGCACGGCCGCCATCCAGCTCGCCAAGAAAACCGGCTGCACCGTCATCACCACGGTCGGCTCCGACGACAAGATCGAACGCGCCAGGGCGCTCGGCGCCGATCACGTCATCAACTACCGGACCGACCGCTTCGAGGGCGTGGTCCGCAAGCTCACGAAGAAGAAGGGCGTCGACGTCGTCTTCGAGCATGTCGGCCCCGAGACCTGGAACGGCTCGCTGCTCTGCCTGAAGCGCGGCGCATCCCCTGAATACGTTCAAATTCATCGGAGTTCATGG
>JAEWKX010000128.1 GCA_023393575.1 Pseudomonadota bacterium | reverse complement strand
ACGAAAACGTGTCGGTCCACGGAGAGATCACGAACGTCTTCGATGAGACCTATGCGTCCTCCACCCTCATCGTCGATCAGGCAAGGGCGGACCAGGCAGCCTTTCTGCCGGGCGACGGCCGTGGCTTCTACCTGGGCGTCAAGAGCCGCTTCTGAACCACCCCATCCCCGCTTGGCAAAGGCACCACCAGATGACCGCAGATCACAAGATATCGATCCCGACCCGTGAAACAACGATGACCCGCCGCACTTTGTGCGCCGGCCTTGCCGCTACCTTCGCGCTGCCCTTCGTCGGCCGCGCCCAGGCCGCGCCGCTTCCCGAACTTACGCTTTACGGCCCGCCGGCCGGTCCTTCCATCATTCTCGCCTATGCCGTCGGTGCCGGCCTGCTCGGCGAGGTCGCCGACAAGGTATCCTTCAAGGTCTGGCGGACACCGGACGAGATGCGCGCGGGCCTCACTTCCGGAAGCATGCAGACGGTAGTCATGCCGGTGACCGCCGCTGCCAACCTCCACACCCGCGGGCTCGGTGTAAGGCTCGCCAACGTCATGACGAACGGCCTGCTCTACGTCATCTCGACGGACCCTTCCATCAGCAGCTTTGCCGATCTCAAGGGCCGCAAGATCATGGTTCCCTTCCCGAACGATACACCGGAGCTCGTGTTCCGCGCGGCTCTTGCCAACAATGGTTTGACGGCCGGCGCCGATGTCGAACTGGATCTGGCGGGTTCTCCGATAGAGGCCATCCAGATGTTGCTTTCCGGCCGCATCGAAACCGCAATGGTGCCCGAACCGGCAGCAACCGCGGCCATGGTGAAGGCCGCGGCATCCGGCAAGGAGATCCATCGCGCGATCGACATGCAAGCCGAATGGGGCAAGATCACAGGTCTGGGGCCCCTGATGCCTCAGGCCGGCCTCGCCCTCAGCCCGGCATTCCTCGAGGAGCATGGCGACAAGGTCGAACCTCTGCTCGACGCGCTCGAGCGGGCAGCCACGGCGGTCAACGCCGGTCCCTCGCAGGCGGCGAGCCATGCGGCCGCCGCGCTGGAACTGCCTTGGCCGGTGATCGAGAAATCCATCCCCTTCTCAAACCTCGTGGCCACCCGCGCGCGCGATGCGCGGCCGGCCATCGATGCCCTGCTCCAGGCGATCTCCCGGACCCAACCCAAGATGATCGGCGGCCGGATGCCGGACGATAGTTTTTACCTTTAGGAGCCAAGATGTCCGCACTCGGTGATCGGGCCGCCCGTACCGGCCGTTTCCTCTGGTCCGCATGGGCCGGGATGGCCGGTCTTTCGGTGTTTGCCGCCGCATGGCAACTGGGCCACGAGGCCTATGGCAGCTTCATCCTGCCCGCACCGACGGAAACCCTGGTCAGCATGATCGCGATCCTTGCCGATCCGGGGAGCTGGCAACTGGTCGGGACCACGTCGCTGCGGGCGCTCGCGGGTTTCGCGGCCGCGACGGCAATCGGCACCGTTTCAGGCGTGCTGGCCGGATACCATCCTGCCGTCATGCGGTTGGCACGCCCGCAGATCACCTTGCTGCTCGGTGTCCCCCCTATCGCATGGATCGTGCTCATGATGATCTGGTTCGGCAACGGCGCCGGCACAGTCGCCGCGACGGCGGCGGTAGCCTGTCTTCCAGTCGTGTTTATCGGCGCCGCCGAGGGGATCGCCAGTCGGGACCGCGGCCTGGACGACATGGCACGCGCGGTCGGGCTGGGGCCGATGCGCCGTGTCGCGCGCATAGCCCTGCGGCAGATGCTCCACTCCCTCTTTCCGGCGCTGACGATGGCTCTTGGAACGGCCTTCAAGGCCGCTATCATGGCCGAGCTGCTCACCAATGCCGGAGGCGTGGGAACCGAGCTCGCGAACGCACGCGCCAATCTCGACGTTGCCGCAGCCCTTGCCTGGATACTCCTGTCCGTCGGGGCACTGATCGCCGTGGAATACGGGCTGCTGCAGCCCCTTCGCGCCGAGGCCGAGACCTGGCGCGAGGCGGCCCGACCATGGGGCGTGAAGCGATGACGGTGCTGCAACTCGAACGGATCGGCCACGCGTTTCTCGGGAGGACCGTGCTGGACGAGATCAACCTCGCGGTTGCGGCGGGGGAACTGGTGGCCCTGGTCGGCCCTTCCGGTTCCGGCAAAAGCACGCTCGCCCATATCGCGGCCGGGCTCATCGACCCACGCCGGGGCCGGATCGGCCGCCGCTATCGCCGGCATGGCATGATCTTTCAGGAACCTCGCCTGATGCCCTGGGCGACGGCGGCCGACAACATTGCCTTCGGTCTCGTCGCCGAACGCCGCCTCGGATGCGCGATCTGTTGCCAACGCGTGGAGGACGCGGCAGCACAGGTGGCGCTGCATCCCGCCGATCTTACCAAATTCCCGTCGCAGCTGTCGGGGGGCATGCGACAGAGGGTGGCGATCGCAAGGGCTCTTATCGCGGAACCGGATTTCATTTTCTTCGACGAGCCCTTCTCCGCCCTGGACGTCGCGCTCAAGCGCCGCATGCAGGATATCGTCATCGAGACAGTTGCCGGCAAAGGCCTCTCCGGTCTCTTCATCACGCATGATCTTTCGGAGGCGGTCCGTGTCGCTCACCGCATCGCCGTTCTCGATCGCAGCGGTCGCGGCATCGCGGGCAGCCGGACCGTGCCGTCTTTACCGGGCCTGCGCGACGATCGTATGGTCTTCGAGACGGCCCACGGTCTCCTCAACGAGGACCGGTTGTTCGCGCATGTGAACGAGTATGACGAACGGAGCATGGTATGAGCGCGGCACCCGTGCCGGGACCCGGAAAGAACCGGATGCTTCTCGCGGCGATGACCGGCGAAGGACTACGGCTGTTCTTTCCGATAACCGCCCTTCATGCAGCCCTCTGGCCGCTCCTGTGGGTCGTGGGCTACGGCTTCGATCTGCCCTTCGCCACGACCACCTCCCCTGCCCAATGGCATGCTCAGGAAATGATCGTCGGTTCCTTCGGGGCGGCGCTCATCGGCTTCCTGACCTCCGCACTTCCGGAATGGACGGACACGCCTCGTCCAAGCGGGTGGCCGCTGCTGCTGCTCGCCGGCATCTGGGCCGTCGGACGGCTCGTCGGATTGCTTGGGGCCGAGCCGTTTATCCTGATTTCCGCAATTGCCGACCAGATTTGGATCGCCCTCCTCGTCGCCTATGCGATCTTCCTGTCCTGGCACCGCCGCACTACGGGGCTTATCGGTTTCATCCTCTTCCTGACCACCCTTGCCGGTGGCGCCGGCGCCATACGGCTGGCGATGCTGAACCAGGATTTCGAACTCGGCGAGAGCGCCATCCGGGTCGCGGCTTTCGCCTTTCTCGGCCTTCTGGGGCTTGCACTTGCGCGTATCA
>JAEWKX010000104.1 GCA_023393575.1 Pseudomonadota bacterium | reverse complement strand
CGTCTCTTCGAGAACGCGGCGATTGAACTGCAGCCAGGAGAATTCGCGGTTGATGAAACGATCCGGGCTTGTCGGCAGATCGTCGCTGCCCGAAGCCTCGTCGTGCTGCTGATGTGTCTCCGTCGTCAAATCCATTCCATCGCCCCCAGTGACCCTCCGGCCGTTATTACAGTTTGGCGACGGAACTATGACAGTCAATCGTCGTCGACGGTATTTCCGACCTCGTTCAGGACTTCCGCCGCAAGCTGCCGGGTAATCCGCGTGCCACGACCAAGGGCAAGCCGGTCGAGCCTCCCGACAATGGTCTGCGCGGCGGCAAGCGAGCGTTCCATCCGGGTGACGATATAGCCGACAAGCTTGTCATCAATGTAAAGCTGCCGGTCGGCGAAGAGCTTGACGATCACCTGGGCGAGCAGTTCCTCGTCCGGCTCGCCGATTTCGACCACCGTGGCGGCCTTCAGCCGCGAGCGCAGGTCGGGCAGCGTGACCGGCCAGGACATCGGCCACAGCCGCGAGGTGATCAACAGGCCGTGGCCGTTCTCGCGGACGCTGTTGATGACGTGAAAAAGCTCGGTATCGTCGAAGCCCTGCCGCTCGGCATCCTCGAACAGGACCGAGCCGGCCGCCGCCACGGCCGCCGCACCGGAGCCCGCGCTCGGGTGGATGGGAGTGGCGCCGCTCCGCTCCCGCCAGATGGCGGCGAGATGCGACTTGCCGGAACCGACCGGCCCCGCCAGGACGACCACCGGCGAGGGCCAGTGCGGCCAGGCATCGACGATGGAGACGGCGGCGCTCAGCCGCTCGGACACCAGCAGATCGTCGCGGCCGGTCGCCGGATCATAGGTAAAGGCAAGCGGCAGCTGCTCGTGGCGCTGCCGGTTGCGCTCAGTCGTGTCGGTCATGGCTTGTCCCGGGGATGCTCCGGCCCCTGCGGCGGGTGCGCATCTTCCCACGGAAGTGTCGCCGACCGCCCGTGATAGAGGTCGCTGTCAAGATACCGCGACAGGGCGAAGCGCACAAGCACGCCGACCACGGCGGCGGCCGGCACGGCGATGAGCAGGCCGACGAAGCCGAATATCGCCCCGAAGGCGAAGAGCGCAAACATCAGCCAGACCGGGTGCAGGCCGATCCGCGAGCCCATCAGCTTCGGCTGCAGGATGTTGCCCTCGATGAACTGGCCGGCGAAGAACACCGCCGCCGTCGCGACGATCCAGGTATAATCCGGCCAGAACTGGACAACGGCAACGCCGAGCGACAATGCGAGCCCGACAAAGGAACCCACATAGGGGATGAAACTGATCATGCCGGCGACAAAACCGATCAACAGCCCGAAGTTGAGCCCGATGAGCGACAGTCCGACGGCGTAGAAGATGCCGAGGACCAGGCAGATCGATCCTTGTCCCCGCACGAAACCGGCGATGGCGCCGTCCATTTCGCGGGCGAGCTGACGCACGGTCTCCGTCTGCGTACGTGGAACCCAGCTGTCCACCTTGGAGACCATATTGTCCCAATCGAGCAGGATGTAGAAGGCGACGACCGGCGTCACCACCAGCAGCGACACCACGTCGAGCAGCGTCTTCCCCGAAGCCCAGATCTGCCGCAACAGGCCGGCAATGAAACCGGCACCCTCCGACATCACGTTCGAAAAGTTCTGCTTCGCAGTCTCGATCTGCGCACTCAGCCAGTCCGGCAGGAAGGCGTCCGGCGTGGCGATCAGTTCCTGCAGCTTTCCGACGTAACCCGGCAGGGCCTGCGCAAAGTCGTTCAACTGGCTGACGATGACGGGGATGATGATCATCAGCGACAAGGCAAACAGAAGCACGAAGCAGACGAGGATCACCACCGTGGCCATCATGCGGCTCAGGCCCCGCCGCTCCAGCCAATCGGCCACCGGGTCGAGGAAATAGGCGAGCGCCATGCCGGCGACGAAGGGCAGCAGGATCGAGCGGAAAGCCCAGAGGAAGACGATGAACACGAGCAGCGCCGCCACCCAGAACAGGATGTGACGGCGCAGGCTCGCTCCGCTGATGGGGTAGGGCATCGCTGTCTTCCTTGGTGATGGCCGCGTTCCGACACCGATAGGATGGCGTCGCCGCGACGGTCAAGTATGCGGGCGGCTACTTGCCGGTTTCCCCTGCAAACGAAGGCCCGGCGCTTGCATCAGGCCGCATCCCGTGCAATGGCCGTCGAAGCTTAGCGAGCGGAGACAGGCGATGAGCGAGATGGGCAAGAACGGCCTCACCTATAGCGATGCCGGCGTCGACATCGATGCCGGGAACCTGATGGTCGAGAAGATCAAGCCGGCCGTCCGCTCGACGCGTCGGCCCGGCGCAGACGGCGAGATCGGCGGCTTCGGCGGCCTTTTCGACCTGCGCGCCGCGGGCTTCACCGATCCGGTGCTGGTGGCCGCCAACGACGGCGTCGGCACCAAGTTGAAGATCGCGATCGATGCCGACCGCCACGAGACCGTCGGCATCGACCTGGTCGCCATGTGCGTCAACGACCTGGTGGTGCAGGGTGCCGAACCGCTGTTCTTCCTCGACTATTTCGCCACCGGCAAGCTCGACCCCGATCAGGGGGCGGCAATCGTCCAGGGTATTGCCGAGGGCTGCCGCCAGGCCGGCTGCGCGCTGATCGGCGGCGAGACGGCCGAGATGCCCGGCATGTATGCGGGCGGAGACTACGATCTCGCAGGCTTTGCCGTCGGGGCGGCCGAGCGCGGGCAGTTGCTGCCGGTGGGAGACATGGCGGCCGGCGACATGATCCTCGGACTCACCTCTTCCGGCGTCCATTCCAACGGTTTTTCACTGGTGCGCAGAATCGTTTCGCTCTCGAAACTCGCCTGGGGAGACGCCGCACCGTTCGCGGAAGACAAGAGCCTCGGGGAAGCGCTGCTGACGCCGACCCGGATCTACGTCAAGCCGCTGCTCAAGGCCATCCGGGAAACAGGTGCGATCAAGGCGCTGGCGCACATCACGGGCGGCGGCTTTCCCGAGAACATCCCGCGCGTGCTGCCGGCGAACCTCGCGGCGGAGATCGATCTCGACTCGATACCCGTTCCGCCGGTCTTCTCGTGGCTCGCGGACACCGGCGGCGTCGAGGCTAAGGAGATGCTTCGCACCTTCAACTGCGGCATCGGCATGATCGCGGTCGTTGCAGCGGATGACGTGCAGATGGTTACGGATATCCTCTCGTCGGAAGGTGAAATCGTCGTGCCCCTCGGCAGGATGGTCACCCGCCAGGACGAGCGCACCGGCGTTATCTACCAGGGCTCTCTCAACCTATGACACCTGCCGGAGCCTTCCACCGCAAACGCCTCGTCGTGGTGATCTCGGGGGGCGGCGCCAACATGCTGACGCTCGCCAAGGCCTGGGCAGCGGCGGCCTGGCCGGCGGCGGTCGCCTGCGTCATCTCCGACAAGGCCACTGCCGGGGGGCTTGCCAAGGCCGAGGCGCTCGGCGTTCCGACGCGCGTCTTCGAGCGCAGGGATTTTCCGGACAAGGCGGCGCACGAGGCGGCAATCCTTTCGGCGCTCGACGAGATCCGGCCGGACCTCATCTGCCTGGCGGGCTACATGCGGCTGCTCTCCGCAGATTTCATCCGGCGCCACGAAGGACGCATCCTCAACATCCACCCTTCCCTGCTGCCGCTGTTTCCCGGCCTGCACACCCACCAGCGCGCCATCGACGCCGGCATGAAGATCGCCGGCTGCAGCGTGCATTTCGTGACCGAGGGCATGGACGAAGGCCCGATCGTGGCGCAGGCCGCGGTGCCCGTGCTGGCGTCCGACACGGCGGATACGCTGGCGGCGCGGGTTCTGACGGTGGAGCACCAGCTCTATCCGCTGGCGCTCAGGCTGGTCGCCGAAGGGAGCGTGCGGATGGAGGACGGACGGGCGGTGACAACGCCATCCGCGATGACGGGGCTTGCGGAGCAGAGGCTGGTGTCCGGCGGGCTCTGATCCGTTTCATTGACGCCTGCGGCTGCCGCGCCTATCCTGCGTGGGCTGCTGGAGCGCGACGCCAATGACGATCACCGTGAAGATCGAAGACGCAAATCTCGCCGAACTGCTGGCGAAGGTCGAGGCCGGGGAGGATGTCCTGCTCGTGCGCGGAGATGCGCCGGTGGCAAGGCTGTCGGGGATAGGACAAGCCATGGGCAAGGCCGAACTCATCGAGACCATCATCCGAGAACGCGAAGGACGTCAGCCCGTCACCCAGGAAGAGATCGCCGAGTGGAAACAGATCGGCAGGATGTAATCGGCTTCGTCCTCGACGCCTCCACTGCGCTCGTCTGGTTTTTGCCAGACGAAGCCAGCGTCATCGCCGATCGATCACTTAGGCTGCTGAACAATACAGCCGCCATCGTACCCGACCTCTTCTGGCACGAGATGCGGAACGTGCTGCTCACGTCCTACCGCCGCAAGAGGATATCTCTTCCGGAGGTCTCCACGTCCATGGCGCGCCTGGAACAGCTCGACATCGCCACGGCACATACAGCCGACAATGCCGTCATCCTCACCCTCGCCGAGCGTCACGCGCTGACGGCCTATGACGCGGCTTATCTTACCTTGGCGCTGGACCGGCAGCTACCGCTTGCAAGTCTCGACCGCAGGTTGGCGGAGGCTGCCGTACGCAAGGGCGTCGCACTGCTGCGATAGCCTAAACGACCTGATCGGTCGCGTTACAACGCGCTCCGGTTCAACGCCGCCCAATGCAGGAGCATGATGGTCTTGCCGTCGCAGATTTCGCCGGTGCGGATCATCGCGAGTGCTTCGGCGAGCGGGATCTCCAGCACCTCTATGTCCTCGTGCTCCTCGTCGAGGCCACCGCCGTCCTCCACCTTGTGGCTGACATCGATCGGCGCGTAGAAGAAGTGCACGCGCTCGGTCACGGCGCCCGGCGACATGAAGCACTCGAAGAGGAAACGGACGTCGCGCACCGCATAGCCGGTTTCCTCGACAGCCTCACGGCGGATCGCTTCCTCCGGATGGTCGCCGTCGAGCAGCCCGGCGGGGGTCTCGATCATCCAGCCGGAATGGCCGTTCAGGTGGGCCGGCATGCGGAACTGCCTGACGAGGACGACCACCTGCCGCTTCGGATCGAACAGCAGGATCGTCGCGCCGTTGCCTCGGTCGTAGACCTCGCGTGACAGCCGGTGGGTCCCGCCGTCGGCGCCGGTATAGTCGTAGGTGACCTTGCGCAGGTGATACCAGTCGTCCGAGAGCGTCCTGTCCTCGACGATCTCGATCCTGGCCTTCTCCGGTTTGATCATGCCGGGTCCTTGCGCAGCCACACGCGGTTGTCGTGGAAGGCGGCGCCGCCATAGGGCGCGACGGCATCGGCGCCGGTGAGGACGTTGATCCCCTCCCCGTCGAGATGCGCCTTGTTGGGCCAGAGCCCTTCGGCGATCAGTACGCCGGGCCTGGCACCCGGAACGATGCGCGCATGCAGGCGGATCTCGCCGCGCGTGTTGCCGAGGCGGACGACGTCACCGTCGAGAATGCCAAGCCGGGCGGCGTCGGAGGGCTCGATCATGACGTCCGGACGCCCCTCCTTCTGCGCCGAGGTCGGCGTCTCGGAGAAGGTCGAGTTGAGGAAATTGCGGGCGGGAGAGGTACCGAGGCGGAACGGATGCTCGGCGTCCGCTTCCTCGATCACCGGAACGTAATCGGGGAATTTCGGCAGCGCCGCCACCGGCCCCATGGCGCCGAGGCTCGCTGGCGGCCGGTTGGGCGACGGGCCGTTCGCCCAATCGGGGCTGAAACGGAACCTGCCGTCCGGATAGCCGAAGCCCTCGAGATAGTGGGCGGTCTCGAAATCCGGCTGCGCGTCGATCCACTTCTGCAGCGCCAGCGTATCGTAGCCCGGCCAGCCGCTCGCTTCCAGCATGCGGTCGATATGCTCGCGTTCCGTGAGGCCGAAGCCGGGATAGTGCGAGACGCCGAGGCGCTTTGCCAGTTCCTCGATGACGAAGAGGTTGGTGCGCTCCGTCTCCGGCGGCTCGACGACCTTCGGCCCGAGCAGGATGTGGTTCTGGCCACCGGCCCGGTAGATGTCGTCATGCTCCAGGAACATCGTCGCCGGCAGCACGATATCGGCCACCTCCGCCGTCTCCGTCATGAAATGCTCGTGGACGGCGACGAACAGGTCGTCACGCAGGAAGCCCTGCTTCACCAGCCGCTGCTCCGGCGCGACGTTGACCGGATTGGTGTTCTGGATCAGGAGCGCCGTCACCGGCCCGCGGTAGCGAAGCGCCTCCGCGTCGCCCGTCAACACGCGGCCGATCTGCGACTGGTCCAGCATGCGGATGGCCGGATCGGCATAGGCCGTCCCCATCAGTTCCGACTTGTTCAGCCGGAAGATATCACCGTTATTGTGGAAGGCGCCTCCGCCTTCGTACTGCCATGAGCCGAGGACCGTGGCGATCGACGAAGCCGCATGCACCGAGACCGGGCCGTTGCGCTGACGCCCGAAGCCCTAGCCGAGGCGGAAGAAGGGCTTCTTCGTCGTGCCGACGAGGCGGGCGAAGCTCTCGATCTCCTCCACCGCCAGGCCGGTAATGGCGGAGGCCCATTCGGGCGTCCTCGTCGTGAGATGCGCCTCCAGCCCGGCCGGATCGTCGGCATACTTCGCCATGTAGGCGCGGTCGGCATAACCGTCGCGGAAGGCGATGTGCATGACGGCGCAGGCGAGCGCGGCATCGGTACCGGGCTTCAGGATCAGGCCCATGTCGGCCTGCTTCATGGTCGGGTTGTCGTAGATGTCGATGACGACGATCGGAGCGCCGCGGTCCTTGCGCGCCTTTACCGCGTGGGTCATCACGTTGACCTGGGTTGAAACCGCATTGGTGCCCCAGATGACCACGCAATCGGACTTGGCCATCTCGCGCGGATCGGGGCCACGCAGCGCACCCGTGCCCATCACGTAGCCGGTCCAGGCCATGTTGGTGCAGATCGAGCCGAAGAAACCGGAATATTTTCTCGCGTGGCGCAGCCGCTCGATGGAATCGCGCTGCACCTGGCCCATGGTGCCGGCGTAGAAATAAGGCCAGACGGCTTCCGATCCGTGGCGCGCCTCCGCCTTGACGAAAGCCGCGGCGATCTCGTCGAGCGCGGCTTCCCAGGAAATCTCCTGCCATGCGCCCTCGCCCTTGCTGCCGAGCCTCCGCTTCGGCGTCAGCAGGCGCTTCGGATGGTAGATGCGCTCGGCATAGCGGGCGACCTTGGCGCAGATGACGCCGGCGGTATAGCTGTTGTCGGCGGAGCCGCGCACGCGGCCGATCCTGCCTTCCGCCGTCAGCTCGACGGCGAGCGCGCAGGCGGACGGGCAGTCGTGCGGGCAGACCGTGTGGCCGACTTGGGTGACATTCGGTGCGGCTTTCGCCGTGATCGGGGTCGCAAGGTTCATGGCTTTTCTATATGCCAATGACAAGGCCGCCAAAAGCGGGATTTGCGGCGCATCAATTTAATTCATCCGGGACAGAAGCAGCCATGAACTATCGGCACATCTACCACGCAGGCAATTTCGCCGACGTGCTGAAGCATGCGGTACTGGCCCGCCTCGTCCTCTACATGCAGAAGAAGGACAAGGCGTTCCGGCTGCTCGACACGCATGCCGGCATCGGGCTCTACGACCTTTCCTCGGAGGAGGCGCAGAAGACCGGCGAATGGCGCGAGGGAATCGGACGGCTGATGGAGGCGGAGCTTCCGGCGCAGGCCGCAGAATTTCTGTCGCCGTATCTTTCAGCGGTGCGTGAACTCAATGCGGACGGCGTAATCAGGCTCTATCCCGGTTCGCCGAAGCTTGCCCGCATGCTGTTCCGCCCTCAGGACCGGCTTTCGGCGATGGAACTGCATCCGGACGACGCGCGCCGTCTCGCCCGCCTGTTCGAAGGCGACTACCAGGCGCGGGTCACCGAGCTGGACGGCTGGCTGGCGCTCGGTGCGCATCTGCCGCCGAAGGAGAAACGCGGCATCATCCTGGTGGATCCGCCTTTCGAGGAGCCGGACGAATATCTGCGTCTGGTGAAGGGACTGGCGACGGCCTATCGGCGCTTCCCCGGCGGCATCTATTGCCTGTGGTACCCGCTCAAGAAGGGTGCGCCTGTCAAGGACTTCCATGAGGCGCTTCAGGATCTGGAGATACCGAAAATGCTGTGCATCGAGCTTTCGGTGCGCAGCGACCGCGAGACGACCGGCCTGACCGGCTCCGGGCTGGTCGTCGTCAACCCGCCCTTCACGCTGAAGGACGAGATGCACGCGGTGCTGCCGGCGCTGAAACAGGTATTGGCCCAGGATCGCTTCGCTTCCCAGCGCGCCTTCTGGCTGCGCGGAGAGGAGGCTCGGGAGAACCGCTAGGGCTCATCCATCGCCCGGCCGGCGCGGAACTGGGTCCGCTCGAATACGAAGATCACGCCGAGCGCGATGGCGAACGGAATGATCAGGTAGAACAGCCGGAAGACCAGAAGGGCGGCGATCACATCCGCCGCCTCCATGTCGGGCAACCCCATGACGAAGACCAGTTCGAGGACACCGAGCCCGCCCGGCGCGTGCGAGATGAGCGCCGCCGAGAACGATGCGAGAAAGATGCCGAGCACGACGATGAAGCCCGGGTTTCCCGCCTCAGGAAGGGCGAAATAGATGATGCCGGCGGCGCCGATCAGTTCCAGCGGGCCGATGACCAGTTGCGGGAGCACCACCTTGGGCAGCGGATAGTTCAGCCGCGTGGAGCCGATGGTGATCGGCCGAAGGCGCAGGAAGCTCGCAACGACATAGAGCGCTATGAATGCAAGGATCGTATAGCCCGTAGCCGACGAGGCGTCGATCGGAAAACCTTCGCCAAAACGCTCCGTGATGTGCGGTTTCAGGATGAGAACCACGCCTGTCAGAAGCAGCGTTCCGAGGGCAAAGGTGAAGGAACAGATGGCGATAAGCGCGCCGATCTCACGTCCGCTCAGCCCCTTGGAGGAATAGGCGCGGTAACGGACCACGCCGCCCGAGATCACCGAGGCCCCGACATTGTGGGACAAGGCATAGGTCGTAAACGAGGTGACGGTGATGAACCAGAGGTTCACCGGCCGGCCGAGATGCATCAGCGCAATCCGGTCGTAACCTGCCAGCGCGGCATAGGCGACGAGCGTCGACAGGCCTGCGAAAAGCCAGTGAAGCGGCGTGATCGCAGACAGGCTGTCCCACACGTCATCCAGAGAAAGACCGCGCAATTCCTTGTAGAGAAGCCACGCACAAACCGCTATCGTCGCCCCGCCGACGACGGGCCAGAGGTACTTTTTCAAGGTCATTCAGTTTTGCCGCTCTTCTCTCCTCCGAGACATCCCAACGCATGCAGGACGAACACTGACTCGCTCACTTTGAAGGGAACGGCTTGATGGATCAACCTCTTCGAGGCTTGTTCATTCCGTTTGCCGTTCTTGCCCATCTCGCCACGACGGGCATCGCGAAGGCTCAGAGTTTCGATTTCTACGTCCTGTCGCTGTCGTGGTCTCCGACCTATTGTGCAACTCAGAGAGACGCCCGGCGTTCCCAACAATGCGGCAGCAGCGAGAGCTTCGGCTTCGTCGTGCATGGGCTGTGGCCGCAATACGAAAAGGGTTATCCGGAGTCCTGTTCCAGCCGCGAGCCCCACCGGGTACCGCGGTCGCTGGGGGAGCAGATGTTCGACATCATGCCCTCCATGGGACTGATCGGCCACCAGTGGCGCAAGCACGGCAGTTGTACCGGCTTGACGCAACGCGCCTACCTCCGGGCCGTGCGCCACGCATTCGAGCGGATCCGCATCCCGCCCGACCTCACCGCCGGCGAGGAGCGCCTGTCGCTTTCTCCCTCCGAGATCGAGCGAAAGTTCACGGACGCCAATCCGGGCATGAGTTCCAGGGGCGTTGCGGTCAGGTGCCAAAGAGGGCGCCTGGAGGAAGTGCGCATATGCCTGACGAAGGATCTCCGCTTCCGGGACTGCGCGGAAGTCGATCGCGGCGGCTGCCGCCTCGACCGTATCGAACTGCCACCCGCCGACTGACAAAGATACACAGCAAGGACCGCTTCATGAAGCTTCTCTATTCCCCCGCCTCGCCCTATGCCGCGAAGGTTCGCATGGCCGCTCGCCACCTCGACATCGCCCTTAAGGTCGAGACGGTCGAGACCGCGTCGAACCCGCCTCTCCTCAGCGACAACAATCCGCTCGGCAAGATCCCGACGCTGCTCAGGACGAACGATACGCCGGTCTACGACAGCATCGCGATCATGCATTACCTCGACCGGCTGTCGGGCGGGCTTCTCTATCCCCGAAAGGAGCCGAAGCGCACGGATGCCGAAGTGCTGGAAGCGCTGTGCGACGGGATGATGGACAGCCTTCTGGCCATCATCAACGAGCGCCGCAGCCGCCCGGAAGACCGCGTGCACCAGCCCTGGATCGACAAGCAATGGGACAAGGTGGCCCGCGGGCTGGATCACCTGAACCGGAACCTGCCGAAGACCGGCAGGAAGCTCAACGGCGGCCACTTCGCCCTCGCCGCCCTGCTCAGCTACATCGACCTCAGGTTCGGCGAGAAGGACTGGCGCAACGGGCGGCCGGAGCTGACGCAGTGGCTGAAGGATTTTTCCGGTCGGTTCGCCGCCTTCGAAGAGCTCAAGGCGGGCGCCTGAAAGGAAGAAGCCGGCGGCAATGCGCCACCGGCTTCTCTCCATTGTGCGGGAGGTTCGGCTCAGAACTTGACGCCGATACCGACCTTGACGCTGTGGTCGTCGTAACCGCTGGAAACCGACGTGCCGCCGAGATCGTAGGAGTCGCTGCCGAAGTCGGTGTAGCGATACTCGACGCGGGTAGTGATGTTGTCCGTCACCAGGGCTTCCACGCCTGCACCGACGGTGTAGCCGACGGCGGTCTTGCTGTCGGAGACGCCGGTCGCCGTGTCGGTCAGCTCGTTGTCCTGCAGGGCGACACCGGCCGTACCGTAGATGAGGAACGGGTTCAGGTCATAACCCAGGCGGGCGCGGACCGAGCCGTTCCAGCCGGCTTCGCCCTCGACGCCTGCGCCGGCTTCCTCTTCCTCGCCGTTGTACCCGACATCGGCCTCGACGCCGTAGACGATCTGGCCGCTCTGCATGTTGTAGCCGCCGAAGACGCCGCCACCGAACGCACCTTCGCGATCACCATCGAAGCGACCCCAGTCATAGG
>JAEWKX010000081.1 GCA_023393575.1 Pseudomonadota bacterium | reverse complement strand
CACCCGCAAAGACGGGTGCCTGCTTGCGGCCAAACAGCGTTGTCCTGCTTTGCGGCCGATCCTGGCTACGATGCCATCACCGTCACGGCCCATGGCGCTGTCGCTGTCCTGCTGGACGATACCGGTGGTCTGGCCCTGCCGGTATTGGGTTATGAACACACCCATCCCGCGTCGATCATCCAGGCCTATGCCCTCCTGCGACCACGGTTCGAAGAGACCTTCTCACCCGCGCTCTCCGGTGGTCTGAACCTCGGCGCGCAGCTGCATTATCAGAAGACCACGTTCCCTTCAGAATTCGGCCGGGTGCGGACGATCCTTACCTATCCGCAGTACTGGACCTTCCTGCTGACGGGCGTTCCCGCCACCGAGGTTACCTCTCTCGGCTGCCATACGGATCTCTGGCAGCCAGTAGAGGGAGAGTTTTCGAGCCTTGTCGGCCGGCTGGGCGTGCGGCACCTGCTGGCGCCGGTGCGCTCCGCGTTCGATCGGCTGGGGCCGGTACGGTCCGCTCTGGCGCAGGAGATCCGTCTTGATCGCACGGTCGAGGTTTTCTGCGGCATTCACGATTCCAATGCCTCTCTCCTGCCGCATCTTGCTCAACGACATGCGCCTTTCGCAGTCGTATCGACCGGGACCTGGGTCGTGAGCTTCGCCGTCGGTGGTGATTTCGAGCATCTCGATCCGGCGCGGGATACGCTGGCGAATGTGGACGCCTATGGCCGCGCCGTGCCGTCCTCCCGATTCATGGGAGGACGCGAATACGAGATGCTGAGGTCTGCACTGGGGCCATGCGACGCCGATGCGGCTCTCGCGGCCATGCCAACGGTCATGCGTAAGGAGGTGATGCTCCTGCCGAACATGGCGGAGAGCTCCGGACCCTTTCCCGGACGGAAAGGGCAGTGGATCGGAGACGCCGGTGCAAGCATGGACGAATGCTGGGCGGCAGCCTGCCTTTATCTGGCGATGATGACGGATGTCTGCCTCGGATTGATCGGAGCCCAGGGTCCGGTTCTCGTCGAAGGCCCGTTCGCCTCCAATCCTGCCTATCTACAGGCCTTGCGGGGCGTGCTCGGTCGGCAGGTATTCGCCATCCAAGGCTCGACGGGGACAAGCCAGGGTGCCGGATGCCTGGCAGGAGTTCACCTTGAATGCGAAGCCCGCGAGGTGGAGACCAATACGTCCCTGGATGGGATCACTCTCTACAGGGAGTGTTGGCGCCGGCGTCTCTGAAGGGCGGCGCAGACCACGGCTACGTTCATCCAGAGGCATGATTGCGGCTGCCGCCGTGACGAGCCTATCTCGAAACGATCCGCAGCATCGCCTTTATCAGCCATTGCCGAGGTGCCCACGGCGCGTGCAGCAGGGCTGTCGCCGCCACGCGACGCTGGAGCATCACGGGTCGCTTCTTGGAGAAGGTGACGAAACCGTCGAAGCCGTGGTAGTGGCCCATGCCGCTGGCCCCGACGCCCCCGAAGGGCAGGCGGTGCTGCCCCAGATGGTACAGGCAGTCGTTGATGGTCACACCGCCGGAACGGGTGGACTTCAGCATATGGGTTTGGCGACCGCGATCGTCGTCGAAGTAATAGAGCGCCAGCGGCTGCGGTCGCCCGTTGACATAACCGATCGCGTCTTCGAGCGTCCGATAGGTGACGACCGGCAGGAGCGGGCCGAAAATCTCCTCCTGCATGATCGTCATCGCGTCGGTCACGCCGAAGATCAGCGTCGGCGGCATCAGCCGGGTGTGTGCCGCGCCTTCGGCAAGCTCCACGATCCGGGCTCCCTTGTCGCGAGCATCTGCGAGCAGCGTTTGCAGCCGCGCCCGATGACCGTCGTTGACGATGTGCGTGTAGTCCGGGTTATGGGGCAAGCCGGGATATAGCGCGTTGGCCGTCCGACGAGCCTGAGCCTCGAACTCGGCCTCCGATCCGGCCGGCAACAGCACGTAATCCGGAGCCACGCAGGTCTGGCCTGCATTGCACAGCTTGGCCGCCATGATCCGGTTGACGGCGCGCGCAAGCGGATAACTGCCGTGGATGACCGCCGGTGACTTTCCACCCAGTTCGAGTGTCACGGGGGTCAGGTTATCTGCCGCCGCCCGCATGACCTCGCGGCCGATCCGGCTCGAGCCCGTGAAGAGCAGGTGGTCGAGGGGCAGGGCGGAGAAGGCGCGAGCGACATCCGCATCGCCGGTCACGCATCTCACATGCGCGGCCGAAAAGGCTTCCTGCACAATGCGGTCGATGACCGCTGCCGTACGGGGTGCCAGTTCGGATGGTTTGATCATGACGTGGTTGCCGGCAGCGATGGCATCGATGGCCGGCCCCAGGGTGAGGAGAACGGGATAGTTCCAGGCGCCGATAATCCCCACCACGCCGAGCGGCTGGTACTGATAGAATGCGCGGCTCGGCAACAGGAACCAGGTGCCGGACACGCGACGGCGGCGCATCCATCCGCGCAGGTGCCGCCGGGCATGACGGATCTGGTCGTACAGCAGAAAGAGTTCCAGCAGAAAGGTCTCGGCATGCGGGCGACCGCCGAAATCTTCGTCCACCGCCTTGGCCAGTGCGTCCTGATGCCCACGTATCGCTGTCGCCAGACGTTTCAGGGCATCCGACCGAGCCCTGTAGTCCGGGGTGCCTGCGGCGAATGCCGTTCTCAATGCCTCCAGTTCACCTTGCAACGGCGGCGCGGGGACAGATGCGGAGCTCATTGACGCCTCCGGAAGTCGTCCATCGCCACCCGGATCCGGCCCGGATCGGCCAGGGCCGCGGATAATCCGGTTATCCGGCGTCCGCCGACGGTGAGGTCGACGACAGTGCGTTCCAGGGGCACCTCCTGCATGTCCCGGAGCACCGGAGGGGCTCCACTCCTCCCAACGAGGCGGCGGGCCATCATTCGGCCCGGTCCCGATGCCCGCCGGTAATCAACAGGGTCTTTCCGCAGAGATGACTCATGATGCCTCTCCGACAAGCCCGCACCGTGTCAGGCTCGCAAATGAAGGTATTTACTCTGACTTCGAGCCTCGTTCGGTTGCCGGCCCGTGTCAATGGCGACGATGCTTGGCTGGTATCTGGCGTCAGCCTACGCTCCAGTCGCCGGGGTGCCGGCGCCTGAAGAGACAAAGGGGGCGGTCTTCCCCGCTGCAGGCAGGGGCGTATTCAGGGCTGAGCGTTCGGCCGGCTCCCTGTGGGAGGAGCCGCTCATCCGAAACGAAGATGCTGTCCCGCGACCGTGACCAGATCCACCGAAAGACCGGACTGTCGTGCGACGGCTGTTTTGATCTCATCAGGACCCATCAGGGTCATGGCGGTCGAATAGGCGTCGGCGCGAGCGGCTTCGGAAGCTATCACCGTCACACGCCGGTATTGCGGCTCCACCGTTCCCCCCGCGGGGTGGAGGATATGGCCGAAGCGACCGGCAGCATCGAACCGGAAACCCATCAGGCTCGAGGTCGCAACCGCCTTATCGACGATCGGGATGATCGTATCGACGCCGTCGCTCTGTGTTTCCGCCAGCCCGACGCGCCAGGGCGAGCCATCGGGCCGGTGGCCGATCGCGCGGCTCTCGCCCATGTCGACAAGGCTGCTCGTAATGCCCGCATCCCGAAGCAGGGCGACGATCCGATCGGTTATGTATCCCTGGGCGATCCCGTTCAGCGTCAAGGCCATGCCGGGGCTCGCGAAGGCAATCCGGTCGCGGTTGACGTAAACGTTCTGCAGACCGACCAGTTCTTTAGCTTTCTCGATCTCTGCCGCTGCGGGGCCAGATGGATCTGAGTCGGATCGACCGAAGTGCCGGGCATAAAGCGACCACAAGGGCTGGACGCTTGGATCGAACAGGCCGCCGGTCGCTTCCCAGGCGGTTCGGCTGGCTTCCAGAACGGCGACGAGCTCTTCCGGAGGCATGGCAAGCGCGCCGAGGCGGTTGAGTTCGCTCAAGGCCGAGTTCTCGCGATAAAGGCTGAAGATGGTCTCCAGGCGCGACACCTCCGCCACCACGCGGGTGATGAGCTTCTCCGCCTGCCGGCGGTCGGGATGATGAAGGACAAGGCTTGCCGGCGCACCCAGTGCCTGGCCGTCCCATACCACAGGGGAAGGGGCTGCCAGGGCTGCTTCGCGCCACGGCAGGAGCGAGAGACCTCCCGCGGCAGCAAGAATGCAGATAGCTCGTCGGCGGGAAAGCATCTCAGCCATGATCGTCTCCTTGCTTGGTTGCGTCGCTTCCGGCAGGTGCGGCTTCCGCGGCCGGCGTGCTCTGGCCCAGGATGTAGTCC
>JAEWKX010000357.1 GCA_023393575.1 Pseudomonadota bacterium | reverse complement strand
TCGCCTTCCCACGCAAGATCCTCGACCGACTGGCCGAGGAAAAGGCGACGGGTTTTCCTCTCGTGCCGGCGATGGCAGCCCTGATCACGGGCATGAAGGATCTACCCGTCAATTTCCCGCCCGCGTTGCGATACGTGACAAGCGCCGGCGCCGCCCTGCCGCCGGCACTTTCCGGCAAACTCCGGCAACTGCTACCGAATTCGAGGATCTTCGTGATGTACGGGCAGACGGAGTGCCTGCGCATCAGCTTCCTCGATCCCTTCGCTCTCGCCAGCCGACCGACATCGGTAGGAAAGGCCATTCCCGGCACCCGCGCCTTCGTCGTCGGGGAAGACGGCAAGCCTTCCGCTCCCGGCGAAATCGGCGAACTGCTGGTCGAGGGGCCGCATGTAATGGCCGGTTACTGGGGCGACGAGGCAGAAACGCTGCGGAGCGTGGAGACAACCGAGACCGGCAGACGTCTCCGGACAGGAGACCTTTTCAGAACCGACGCGGAAGGCTTTCTCCATTTCGTCAGCCGCAAGGACGACATCATCAAGACACGGGGCGAGAAGGTGAGCCCGCAGGAAGTCGAGCGAGTGCTCTATGCATTGCCTGGAATCCGCGAGGCGGCGGTGACGGGTGTCGAAGACCCGATCTTCGGCCAGATGGTGTGCGCTCACGTGGCGCTGGAGCCCGGTTGCACCCTGTCGGCACGCGACATCCTTCGCCACTGCGCCAGCCAGCTCGAGGATTACATGGTGCCGAAGACGGTCGAGTTCCGGGACGCGCTGCCCAGGACGACCACGGGCAAGATCAGAATGACGGCCGGCGCCGACGTCGCCGCGCCGCAAATGGAGAAGACCGTATGAACCAGAGCATGACGATCGCCAGGAAGGCCACGGCCTTCTCCTCCGACAGCCTGCGACTCGATGCGGAGGCGGAGATCGAGCACGTCTGCGCCTGGATCAGGGAGACCGTCCTGAAGAACCTGCGCAAGCGTGGGGTGGTCGTCGGGCTCTCCGGCGGCATCGATTCCAGCGTCACGGCGGCACTCAGCGCCCGCGCCCTCGGCCCCGCCAGGGTAACCGGCGTGTTCATGCCGGAGCATGATTCCGATCCCGAAAGCCTGCGCCTCGGGCAAGCGCTTGCCGACGCAACCGGGGTGGAGACGGTTCTGGAAGATATCGGCCCGGCCCTGGCCGCCGCCGGATGCTACACGCGACGCGACGGCTTCATCCGGCAGATCGTCCCGGAATTCGGCGACGGCTGGGGCTGCAAGGTCGTCCTGGAAAATGCGCTCTCCAGCCGCGGCTACAACATCTCGTGGCTCGTGGTCGCCTCGCCCTCCGGCGAGCAGAGCCGGCACCGGATGCCGCTCGACGTCTATCTCGGCATGATCGCTGCGGCGAACATGAAGCAGCGCACGCGCAAGCAGATCGAATACTACCATGCCGACCGCCTGAACCATGCCGTTGCCGGAACGCCGAACCGGCTGGAATACGACCAGGGCTTCTTCGTCAAGAACGGCGACGGCGCGGCCGACTTCAAGCCGATCGCGCATCTCTACAAGAGCCAGGTCTACCAACTGGCGGAAGCGCTCGGCGTGCCGGAGGAAATCCGCCGCCGCCCTCCGACCACGGACACATGGTCACTGCCGCAGGGCCAGGACGAGTATTATTTCTCGCTGCCCTATGACCGGATGGACATCTGCCTCTACGGCCTTGACAACGGCATCCCGCGCGAAGCGGTGGGCGAGGCGGCGGGGCTGACGCCGGACCAGGTGGATGCGGTCTATGGGAACATCGCCTCGAAACGGAAGGTGGCGGAGTACCTGCACGCGACAGCGGCGACCATGCTCTAGGCAGGCCACCCGTTACTCGAAGGCGTCGCCGATCAGGCGCGTCCAGTTCTCGCCGGCGAGCCCGCTGATCAGCGCCGTGCCCGAGCGGATCGGCTGCAGCAGGCTCGCATCCTTGGCGTGGGCCACGAAAAAGGCCCGCCCATAGAAGATCGCCTTTCGGCTGATAAGCTCCGGAGTCAGCCAGGGATGGCCGCCACCGCGCAGGCCCGCACATCCGAGGCCGTCGGCATGGGCGAACAAGTCATCCACCAGATCACCGGCAATCGCCGGGGTGCACAGCGCCTGCAGCAGCCAGCCGATCCCACCCCGGCTAGCAAAATACGCATAACATCCGACGACCTCCCCTTTCGGGGAGAGCGCGATGCGCCAGACCGGCTTCCCCATCGCGCGCTTCTGACGCGCGTGATGCATGAACCAGTCGAGCACGTCACCATCCCATAGCGGGCGCAAGGAGAAGCTATCCTTCAAGGACAGCACGGCTTCGGCGAACATCTCCGGCGTCGCGTCACCGAACGCGGCGCGACGGCCCGCTGCCGCTGCAGGCATGCGCAGTGTCGAGAAGCCTGTCCTTTCGCCCAGCGCGTCGGCTGCCGCTGCGAGAGGCCGCAGAAGACGCGCACCGGCGAACGCGCGCTCCATCACGCCAACCGCGGCGGTTGTTGGCCTGAAGACGCGAAGCCAATTGAGGCTGTAGGCTGTGTCGAGCGGGAGCGCCAGCTTCTGCCACATTCCGAGCGCCACCGCATTCGCGGTCTCCGTCAGGGAAATATCCTGCGGGCCGGCCAGGAATGCGCGCAGCAGCCGCGCACCGATGAGAGGATTCTGCTCCGGGCGATCCACCATCATCGATCCGGCGAAGGCCGCACGAACCGGCCGCCCATCCAGTTCCATGCGCGACGGGAAAACCCCGATGAAGCCCCGGATGTCGCCATTCTCACCAACAAAAACCTTCGAGCGAAGCTCGTCGTCCTGCCAGGGGTGCTCGAAGAAGACCTCGCGGAGGTGACCGATCAGAGACGGCGGCGGATTGCCGCCCCCGCGGAACGTCCGCTGGAACAGCCGGCCGACGGATGGAAGATCTTCACGCTCGAGATCGCGCACGCCGGACCTGTTGCCCGCCCTGTCGGATGACTGCACCATCGCTCCCCGCTGCTTCCGCCGCCTGGCGGTGAGCCATGATTGTCATGGAGGCATTAACCAAACGAAAAGAGGCCCCGCCGCGGCGAAGCCTCTCCGTTATTCCGGCATCGGGTCGATGCGGACCCTACATCCAGTAGGGCGGGACACCATAGTAATCGTAGATCGTGCGACCCTTGTCCCGATACCAGGTATCGTCGTCCAGATCGTTGTAGCGGGGAGCGCCGGTGATCTGGTCCTTGGTCAGGTCGATGCGGTAGCCGTCCAGTTCCTCGTCATAGGTGAGCTTCTCCCAAGGCAGGGGATAATAGTCGTCGCCGATCCCCAGGAAACCGCCGAAGCTCAGGACCACGTAGGCCACGCGGCCGCCGCGCTTTTCCAGAAGTACGCGCTCGATGGAGCCGATATGCCGGCCGTCGGCGCCGTAGACGCGGGTGCCTTCCACCTTGTCGCTGGCGATCAGGGAAGGCGTATCCTTGACATAAGGATCCTGCCCCGCGCGCGGTTCATGATGCAGCATGACGTCCTCCTTTTTGGGTTGATGAATACACAGACGTAACTAGAGGACCGGCGATTTCGTTCCTCGCGTTTCGCACCGCAGCGACCAGTTGACGTTTACGTCAAGGTTATATAGCAAGATTAACAAGATGGCCCGGCGCGGGAGACCATGGCATAGTAGGATTCTTGCGCGGAGTGGAGGACTTTGCGCCAGGTGCCACGGTATAAAAACAGGGAAGAGGAGGCCCACATGAACGAAGTGCCTGCGCGGGTGAACAACGATTCCGACAAGGTCTGGCTTGCCTCCTACCCGCCGTCGGTTCCGGCCGAAATCCCGCCGCTGTCCTACCGCTCGCTGGGAGAGCTCTTCGAAAGCTGCTGCGTGGAATATCTGCCGCGCGTCGCCTTCTCGAGCATGGGGCGAGAGATGACCTATCGCGAGCTCGAGGCGCATACCCGCAACGTCGGCGCATGGCTGCAGGGACAGGGCCTCGCCAAGGGGGACCGCGTCGCGGTGATGATGCCGAACGTGCTGCAGAACCCGGTGGTCACCTATGCCATCCTGCGGGCGGGATTCACGGTGGTCAACGTCAATCCCCTCTACACACCGCGCGAACTCGAACACCAGTTGAAGGACTCCGGCGCCAAGGCGATCTTCGTGCTGGAGAATTTCGCGCACACCGTGCAGCAGGTCGTGGCCCAGACCAACCTGAAGCACATCGTGGTGACGAGCATGGGCGACATGCTCGGCGTCAAGGGCCACATCGTGAACCTTGTAGTGCGAAAGGTGAAGAAGCTGGTGCCGAAGTGGTCGATCCCTTCGTACGTGCCGTTCAAGGAGGTCCTGGCGGAAGGCGCACACCAACAACTGAAGCCGGTCGACATCGACAGCAATGACGTCGCCTTCCTGCAATATACCGGTGGGACGACGGGCGTCTCGAAGGGCGCGACGCTTACTCACGCGAACCTCATCGCCAACAAGATGCAGATCTCGATGTGGCTCGACGCCGCCTTCCAGAATCGACCCCGCCCGGACGTCCTGACCTTCGTCTGCGCCCTGCCGCTCTATCACATCATCGCGCTGACGGTGAATTCGCTCATGGGCGTCGCAATGGGCGGACATAACGTCCTGATCGCAAATCCGCGCGACATCCCTGCCTTCGTCAAGGAACTGCAGAAGCACAAGGTGCATGTGTTCCCGGGTCTCAACACGCTGTTCAACGCGCTGATGAACAATGCCGACTTCGGCAAGATCGATTTCTCGTCGCTGATCCTGGCACTTGGCGGCGGCATGGCGGTACAGCGGCCGGTCGCCGAGCGCTGGCAGGCGTTGACCGGGACGGCGATCACGGAGGGTTATGGCCTGTCGGAGACCTCTCCGGTCGCCACGGCGAACCGGTTCGACAGCCAGGAATTCACCGGCATGATCGGACTGCCGCTGCCTTCCACGGACATCTCGATACGCGACGAAGACGGCAATCCGCTGCCGCTCGGCGAAGTGGGCGAGATCTGCATCCGCGGCCCGCAGGTCATGGCCGGATACTGGCAGCGGCCCGACGAGACCACCAAGATGATGACGGCGGACGGCTTCTTCCGCTCCGGCGACATGGGTTACATGGACGGACGCGGCTACACGAAGATCGTCGACCGCAAGAAGGACATGATCCTCGTCTCCGGCTTCAACGTCTATCCGAACGAAGTGGAGGAAGTCGCGGCCATGCATCCTGGCGTGCTGGAATGTGCCGCCGTCGGCGTACCCGATCCGCATTCGGGAGAGGTGGTGAAGCTCTTCGTCGTCAAGAAGGATCCCGGCCTGACCGAGGAGGCATTGAGGGAGCATTGCGCTGCCAACCTGACCGGCTACAAGCGGCCAAGGCTGATCGAATTCCGCAACGAGCTTCCGAAATCGAACGTCGGCAAGATCCTTCGGCGCGAACTGCGCGGCTGATCGGCGGCTCCTCAGGCGCGGCTGCCCAGGCTGCGCTTGATTTGACATGGAAAGCTTATAGGTTCCCGTGCATTCCGCTCCAGGATCACGAGGACATTTTATGAAGGCCATTATCGACGCCCTGAAGACGACTGTTTCCGATACGAACGCTTCCGACATTCGCACGGCATTCGCCGCCGACCCGGAACGCTTCCGGCGCTACAGCGTCGCACTGGACGACCTGCTGATGGACTTCTCGAAGACGGCAGTCAGCGAAGAGGTCCTGGACCTGCTGGAGCGGCTGGCGGGCGCGGCCGGCGTGGCGGAAAAACGGGAGGCGATGTTCTCCGGCGAGGCCATCAATTTCACCGAAGACCGCGCCGTTCTCCACACCGCCCTCCGCAACCGGTCGAACACGCCGGTGCTGGTCGACGGCAAGGATGTGATGCCCGATGTGAACGCGGTGCTTGCGGCGATGGCAGGCTTCGCTGACGGCATCCGCTCCGGCAGCCTCAAAGGCGCCACGGGCAAGCCGATTTCGGACGTCGTCAACATCGGCATCGGCGGCTCCGACCTCGGACCGGTGATGGCGACGCTGGCGCTCGCACCCTTCCATGACGGGCCGCGGACGCACTTCGTCTCCAAGGTGGATGGCGCCCATATCGCCGACACGCTGAAGGGGCTCGACGCGGAGACGACGCTCTTCATCATCGCCTCCAAGACCTTCACCACGATCGAGACGATGACGAACGCCGCCTCCGCCCGCACCTTCATCGCCGACAGGCTCGGCGAGGATGCGGTGAAGCATCACTTCGCCGCGGTTTCGACGGCGCTCGACAAGGTCGCCGCCTTCGGCATCGAACACGATCGGGTCTTCGGTTTCTGGGATTGGGTCGGCGGGCGTTACTCCATCTGGTCGGCGATCGGCCTGCCGTTGATGATCGCGATCGGACCCGAGGAGTTCGGCCGCTTCCTCCACGGAGCCCACGCGATGGACCGGCACTTCCGCGAAGCGCCGGTCCGGAAGAACCTGCCGATGCTGCTCGGCCTGATCGGCTTCTATCACCGCAACGTGCTGGACTACCCGTCGCGTGCCATCCTGCCCTATGACCAGCGGTTATCGCGCTTTCCGGCCTATCTGCAGCAGCTCGACATGGAATCGAACGGCAAGGGCGTCACCGTCGATGGCACGCCCGTGGAAGGCGACTCCGGCCCGGTCGTCTGGGGCGAGCCCGGAACCAACGGCCAGCACGCATTCTACCAGCTGATCCACCAGGGTACGAGCATCATCCCGCCCGAGTTCATGATCGCGGCAAACGGCTTCGAGCCGCATCTGCGCCAC
>JAEWKX010000251.1 GCA_023393575.1 Pseudomonadota bacterium | reverse complement strand
CTCCAGGTCATGGGTAACAAGAACCATGGTGACATGCTCCTCCGCCCATATCCGCGCCAGTTCTTCCTGCATCGCCATCTTCGTCATCGCATCGAGTGCGCCGAGCGGCTCATCGAGGAGAAGGAGTTCCGGCTGGACCGCAAGCGCCCGGGCAATGCCGACGCGTTGTGCCATTCCACCGGACAATTGCGCGGGATAGGCATCGGCAAACTCGATCAGGCCCACCAGCCGCAGGTACCGCCGTGCCTGCTGCAGGGCTTCGTCCCTGGCAATACCACGGACTTCCAGCGGGAAGGTGATATTGTCGATGACGGTGAGCCACGGCAATAAACGTGGCTCCTGGAAAATGACGGCGCGTTCGCCTCCGACCCCATGAACAGGCGCGTCGTTGACGAGGACATCACCGCCGTCTGCAGATTCGAGGCCGGCCAGTATGCGCAGCAATGTCGTCTTGCCCGAACCGCTCGCTCCGACGATTGCAACGCATTGGCCGCCATCGACAGTGAGGTCGATGTTTCTCAGGACACTCAGGTCACGGCCGTTGAGGGCGAATGATTTGGAGAGGCCGCGTATGGAGACCTCACCCCGGCGGCTTGCCCGCGTTTCCATGATCAGCCTCCGCTCGTCACGGTTTCGGGTGCATAGAGGATGTCCGCGGCGGAGAGTTGTCCCTTCGCCAGCTTTCCTTCCCGCTCCAGCACGTCGATCCAGAACTGCAGGTCATGCTCCACAGCCCGGCCACCCGGCCGAACGCCGTAGCCTGCAAAATATTGCGCGATCTCCGGGTTCTCGCCTCGCTCCTTCAGTACGCGAGCGAGGATCTCTTTTGTCTTCGCCGGATTTTCACGCGCAAAATCCAATGCCTTTGCGGAGGCTTCGATGAAGGTCTTCGCGGCGTCTGGATGGTCTTCCGTCCAGTCCCGCCGCAGGACGACGAAGCCACCGGCGATCTCGCCAAGCACATCGGTATCGTTGAAGATGGAGCGCAGGCCGCCGTTCTTCCGGGCAGCCCCCTCGAATGTCGTTTGCCAGTAACCGAAGACGGACACGTCCACCTGGCCGGCCCTCAGGACCTGTTCAAGCTGCGGTCCGGGCACGACGACCAGTTTGGCCGCATTCTCCGGCAGCCCCTGAGCATGCAGCGCTTCCCGGACAGTATAATCGAGATGTGCGCCGAGCGTGTTGACCGCAATCGTCTTGCCGACGATGTCCTTGACGGAGCGGATCGGGCTGTCCTCCGGGACGTAGAAGATGCTCCGGACCTGGGCATTGATCCCGTTGCTCGGATAGGCCGCAACGAAGTCGTTGCCGCCGGCAATGGAATTGATCACCGCGGCCGTTGCGGCACTGCCGATATCGGCGCTGCCGGATGCGAGCGCGAAGAGGGATTCCGGACCGCCGCTTGCATAGCCGAGATTCTCCAGCACCACGCCGGTGCCTTCGAAATAACCAAGCTCCTGTGCAAGTTCATGTGCCGACACGCCGCCATGGCTGGCGAGAAACCGCAATCTGGTCTCCTCGGCTGCCTTGGCGCCGGTCATCAGCGCGGTGCTGGCGAACAGGGCGACTGCGCCGTGCATGGCGAGGAGAGAAAGATGTCTACGGGTGATGTTCATGATTGTTGACCTTTGAGCGGAGAGACGGAAATCAGCGGATGAGTTCGTTCCAGCGGCAGAGCCTGCGCTGCAGGCGCTCGAGCGCGTAATTGGCGCCAAGTCCCAGGATCGCGAGGAGGAGGATGGCGGCAAACATCAGCGGGAGCTGGAAATTGTACTGGGCATTCATGACCTGGAAGCCGATGCCGCTGTTGGCGCCGATCATCTCCGCTGCGATGAGGAGAAGAAGGGCGGTGGTGGCGCTCAACCGAAGCCCGACGAAGATCGAGGGAACCGCGCCCGGCAGCACAACGCGTCGAAAGATGGTCAACCGCGAGGCACCATAGACGCGCGCCATCTCGATCAGCTTCGGATCCGCCTGCTTGACGCCGCCGATCGTCGCCAGAAGCGTGGGGAAGAGCGTCGCCCAGAAGATCACGAAGACCTTTGACGCTTCTCCGAGCCCCAGCAGGAGGATGAAGACCGGATAAAGAGCAAGGGCAGACGTCTGCCGGAAGAGCTGGACGATCGGGTCCAGGCTTCGTTCCAACGCCTTCACCTGCCCCATGAACAGGCCAAGCGGGATGCCTAGGGCGACGGCGGCAGCAAACGCGATGCCGGCGCGTTGCATGCTGATGGCGATGTCATCCAACAATAAGCCACCGGCCAGCCCATTCCATAAAGCCAGGAGAATGGTATCGAGCGGCGGGAAGACGGCCGGGTTCAGCCATCCCACTTCGCTCGCCACCTGCCAAAAGACAAGGAAGGCTATGAGTACGCCGTAGCGGCTCCCGACCTGCCTTAGTGCGGCTGCCGTTCTTGCGACCGGCTTTCCCGGCACGGGAGAACCAGGCGGGCGATAGGCGCTTCGGCCTTCCGTTTGAATAAGGGTCATGATGCTTCTCCTCGTTTTCGCCTATTCCGCGGCCTGCACGGTCTCGCGTGCGAGCGCCCAGCGGTTTTGCGGGAAGGCAAGGCCCAGGTTCTCGCGCAGTGTCCGGCCTTCGTAGGCGGTGCGAAACAGTCCGCGTCGCTGCAATTCGGGGATCACCAGTTCGACAAAATCGTCGAGGCCGGTCGGAAGCCAGGGCGGCAGGATATTGAACCCATCTGCGCCGTCGTTCTCGAACCACTCCTGCAGCGTGTCGGCAATTCGAGTAGCGGAACCCACTATGGTGAAATGACCACGGGCAGAGGCGACCCACTGGTAAAGCTCGCGGATCGTGAAATTGTTCTCGTCGGCGATCCGGCGGATCAGTGCCTGGCGGCTCTTCATCCCTTCCGTCGGCGGAGCCGGCGGAAGCGGACCATCGAGGTCGTAGCCCTTCAGGTCGAGCGTGCCGCCGGTCAGGCCGTTCAGGAGCGCGATGCCGTCCTGCTCGACGATCAGGCTGGTGAGGCGTTCATACTTCTCCCGAGCCTCCTCCTCAGTCCGGCCGACGAAGGGAGAGACACCCGGCATGATCAAGACATTGCTTGGGTCGCGACCAAGCCCCAGTGCACGAGACTTGATATCCCGGTAGAACTCCCGGGCGGTTTCGAGATGCTGGTGGGCGGTGAAGATGACTTCAGCGGTTGCCGCGGCCAGGCTGCGCCCGTCTTCCGACTGGCCGGCCTGCACGACGACCGGATGCCCCTGCGGCGAGCGCGGCACGTTGAGCGGTCCCCTGACCTTGAAATGCTCGCCGCGGTGATTGGTTTCGTGCAGCTTCTCCGCATGGAAAAATGCACCCGTTTCCTTGTCGCGGATGAAAGCGTCGTCTTCAAAGCTGTCCCAGAGCTTCTTGACGACCTCGACATGTTCCCTGGCACGGTCATAACGGAAGGCGTGCGGATGCTGCTGGTCGAGATTGAAGTTATGCGCTGCCGCTTCCGTTGCCGTGGTCACGACATTCCAGCCGGCCCGTCCTCCGGAGATGAGATCCAGCGAGGCGAATTTGCGCGCCAGGTTGTACGGTTCCTCATACGTCGTGGAGGCGGTCGCGATGAAGCCTATATGGGTGGTGAGCGGAGCAAGCGCTGAGAAAAGCGTTACCGGCTCCAGTCCTGCCACCTTCGCGCTTCCCCCTTCCGAGCTTCCGCCGAAGGATACGGCAAGCCCGTCCGCCAGGAAGTAGGCGTCAAACAGGCCGCGCTCGGCCGTCAGTGCCAGTTGCTTGTGGAATTCGAAGCTCGTCGCACCATCTGCCGGCTGGTCCGGGTGCCGCCACGATGCGATATGTTGTCCACCGCCGGGAAGAAAGGCACCAAGCTTGATCTGTCGGGTCATGGTTGTGTCTCCTGTGATCTGGATTTTCAGGAATTGGCAGCGATGGGTTCGGCGGCTCCGCGCCACCGCTCGATCCGCGCGGCCAGCGGAAGGTGCCGTTCATCCTTTTGGAGATACGGTTCGAACTGGCCGACGGCCCGATCAAGGCGGGCGATCAGGGCGGGCGAGATGATCTCGCCGCCTGAGAAATCCCGATCGGAGGCATAGACACCAGTCGCAAGTGTCTGCGCTTCGAAGAAGCCGAAGAGCGGACGCAGATGGTGCTCGATCACGAGCGCATGCTTGTCGCCGCCGCCCGTGGCCGCGAGCAGGACGGGCTTTCCGGCCAGCGCCGCGGGGTCGAGAAGATCGAAAAGATGCTTGAAGAGACCGGGGTAGCTACCCTTGTAGACCGGCGTCCCAATGACAAGCACCCGTGCCTCGATGATGTGGCTCACCGCATCGCTTCCCCCTCCTGTGAGGTCTCTGACATCCCGCGCGGCGGCGAAAGCGGGTCCCAGTTGCGAGAGATCGATCACCTTGGAGCGCCCGCCGAAGCGGCTCACGGTTCGTGCAACCGCTTCCTCCACGAGGCGTCGCGTCTTCGATGGCACGCTGAAACTGCCGGCGAGGCCGAGGATTTCTAGTCTGGACATTGTGGCACCTCCTGAGATCAGTCTATTGATTAAGTAGACTATTGACCAACGTGCCTCGGCGTCCATTTCGTAATTATCGGGAAAAGGAGAAGAGCTTTAGCGTTCGGGAAGGCGAGGAGAGGAGAAACCATCTCTCCTCACCTGAGGCTCAAGCCGTAGCCGAGACGGAAAGTCCGGGCGTGCCGAGGAGAAGCTCGGCAAGACGGGCGGCCTGTATCCGAATGTCCGGCACCGCGGTGATTTCGAAGTGCATGCCCCGCGTGATCGGGCCGACGCCGAATATCCGGCTGGAGCTTCGCCCCTGGCGATCGACCAGTGCATCCTGCTGGTCGAAATCGAGCCCGAGGTTCAGCGGATCGAGGCGTGCTAGTCC